>WBUR01000007.1 GCA_008933615.1 bacterium
ATTTGAGGTTTGTGTTTCCATGATAAGTTCTCCATTTTAAATTTAGAAGAAACTTATCAAAACACCGACTCATTAACATAATGTCTCAGACTGAAGGGCTCTCTTCCATTTGTGAGCCAACCCGATAAGCGCGTTAAAAATTATAAAACACACCGAGTTTGGTTTGCCGTTTCATGTTTGCCTATTTCCGCATTATCATTTTCTGTGTTTTTCTCAGTGTTCTCTGTTGTCTCCGTGGGTGGTATTTTACGCATTCACACATATTGTCCAGCCGCAAATCCGGATGCCCAGGCCCATTGAAAATTATGTCCGCCAAGATGGCCGGTTACATCAACCGCTTCACCGATATAATACAGGCCCGGAATTTTCTTAGATTCCATCGTTTTGGACGATAACTCATTGGTGTCGATCCCACCGCACGTCACTTCCGCTTTATCGTAACCCTCCGTGTCAACCGGCAAAACTTTCCAATGGTGAACCGTCTGTGCAATTTTTTTCAGATCTTTGTCAACGTATTGATAAATAGGTTTTACCTCAAAAAAAGTTTCACAAAATTTATCAATAAACCTTTTAGAAAAAAACTGCGCGAGAAAATTATCCAGTTTCATCCTGCTCTGAGCATGAGTTTTCAGAAAATTATATAAATCGGCGTTCGGCAGCAAGTTAATTTCAATGCTATCGCCTGCATTCCAATAGGAAGAAATCTGCAATATAGCCGGTCCGCTGAGTCCGCGATGAGTAAAAAGAATGTTCTCCCTGAATGACACGCCTTTACATACAACCTCAGCGGCAATCGAGACTCCGCTTAAAGCGCCGAATATTGACAAGAATTTCTGATCGCAGACCAGCGGAACAAGCCCTGGTTTTGTCGGAGTAACGGCGAGCTTAAATTGTTTTGCAATACGGTACGCGATATCTGTTGCGCCCATTTTTGGAATGGATAAACCTCCTGTAGCAATCACCATGGAGTCGCAACTATATAAACCACGCCCGGTATGAATCTGAAATTCCTTTTCCTTCTGAATTCGCGAGGCGCCGCAGTTTACTACAATTTCAACTCCCGCCGCAGCACATTCTTTCTGAAGCAGCCCAACAATTTCACGCGCGCTTTCATCGCAGAATAATTGCCCCAACTTTTTTTCGTGGTAGCTAATGCCGTGCTTTTCAATCAGTCGGATGAAGTCAGCCGGAGTGAACCGCGCCAACGCGGATTTACAAAAATGGCCGTTTTGAGACAAGAAATTCTGCGGATTAGAATAGAGATTGGTAAAATTACACCGTCCGCCTCCAGAGATCAGAATTTTATTCCCGATCTTATCCGCATGTTCCAGTAACGCCACGCTGCGTCCGCGCTTCCCTGCTTCGATCGCACACATCAGTCCCGCCGCGCCGGCGCCTATAATGATCACGTCCTTTTTTATGATTGCCATGGCAGAAGTGTATTGATAAAATAACTCTAATGAGATACATTGATCGTATATTCAATATGTCCTTTTTTTTGATTGGAATCTATGAAGATTTTTTGCTGCTTATTCCTGATCTATTTTCTGTCCGGCTGCAGTTCTAATAACATCTCATCGGCTGACAATTTGCCCCGAAAAAGACCCGGAGTATTCAGAGTTGCATTCGGTTCATGTAGCAAGCATAATCGTCCGCAGCCTTTGTGGAAATATATACTCCAAGGTAATCCTGACGTTTGGGTTTGGCTCGGCGACGTGATCTATGCCGACACAAAGAACATGAAACGAATGGCGCGAAAATATCAACTGCAGAAGGCCAACCCCGATTATCAAAAACTTGTCGAGACCATACCTGTCATAGGAATTTGGGATGATCATGATTACGGGAAAAACGGCGCCAACAGAACTTATTCGCAAAAAAGAGAAAGTCAGCGTTTGTTTCTGGATTTTCTGGATGTGCCGGCCGACAGCCCTAGACGCTCTCAGGAAGGAGTTTATGCTTCTTATCTTTTTGGAACTGAAAAAAATCAAATCAAAATCATCCTGCTTGACGAACGCTATTTCCGCGAGCGGAAGGGTGAAAATTCAGATATTCTCGGTGAAATCCAATGGCGATGGTTTGAGAATGAACTCACCGATAGCCGCGCGCAAATTCACCTTATCGGATCCTCCACGCAGATTGTGGGGCGCGATCATTTCCATGACAAGTGGGCTGACTTTCCAAAATCTGAAAAACGTTTGTATGAACTGTTAAAAAGAACACGAGTTAAAAACGTCGTCATACTCGCCGGCGACAGGCATTTCAGCGAAATCTCAAAATTTCAGGATGCGCCGATCGGTTATCCTTTGTATGAAATAACATCGAGCGGCATGACACACCACAAAACCGGTTTTTGGCAGAATCTGTTTCGTCTGGAACAAAACCGTTATCGTATCAGCGGGCCCTTTTATGAACTTAATTACGGTATCGTCGATATTGATCTCGTTGGCCAATTAATTACTTTATACATCTGCGATCAAACGGGAAAAGTTCGATTAAAACAGGAAATCCATTTAGAGGAAATTCAGCCTCATTAGTAACGATGTTTTATGAAAGTCAGCATGAACCAAATAGAAATAAAAAACGCCCGAGAGAATGACATCTCGCTTATTCTAACCTTCATAAAAGAATTGGCGCATTACGAAAAACTCGCGCACGCGGTCGTCGCAACCGAAGAACATCTGCGGGAACATTTATTCGGTACAAATCCAAAGGCGGAAGTAGTTCTCGCCTATTATGAACAAGTACCTGTCGGATTCGCGCTATTCTTTCATAATTTTTCTACGTTTGTCGGCCGGCCCGGTATTTATCTGGAAGATCTGTTTGTTCGAGAAACTATGCGCGGCAAAGGTATTGGTAAAGCTTTGCTTGCCTATCTTGCACATGTGGCCATTGAGCGAAATTGCGGCCGATTTGAATGGGCAGTCTTGGACTGGAATTCACCCGCAATCGAATTTTATAAAAGCCTGGGCGCTGTTCCTGTAGACGATTGGACTATATTCCGCGTTTCCGGCGACGCTCTACAGAATCTGGCCCGGAAAAAATAGGAATGGAAAGGCAATATATCATGGCATCACGTTGGACGTTATCCGGAAAAAGGGCGCTGATCACCGGCGCGACCAAAGGAATTGGAAAGGCGATCGCCGAAGAATTTTTGAGCCTCGGCGCGGAGATCACTATCGTCGCCAGGAAAACAACGGATATAAATCTTCTTCTTCAAACATGGAAAGACATGGGCTATACGGCCGACGGCCTTACTGCTGACGTCAGTCGCGACAGCGATAGGAAAATGATGTTTAACGCTTTGGAAACAAAATGGCAACAATTTGATATTTTGGTCAACAACGTCGGTACGAATATTCGCAGGAAAGCTACAGAATATTCTTCAGAAGACTATGACCACATTCTCAATACCAATATGCGTTCGGCGTATGACCTATGTATGTTATCTTACCCTTTTCTGAAGAAATCAGGTTCCGGGTGTATAGTCAATATCTCCTCAGTTGGCGGTTTGACTGCGCTGAAAACAGGCGCTATTTACGCAATGACCAAAGCCGCCTTGATTCAACTTTCAAAAAACCTGGCCATCGAATGGGCGGCTGACAACATTCGGGTTAATTCCATCGCTCCGTGGTATATCCGAACCCCTTTGGCCGAAACGGTTCTGCAAAATCAAGACTATTTGAAATCCGTATTGTCACGAACACCGATGAACCGGATTGGTCAACCGAGTGAAGTTGCATCGGCTGCCGCTTTTTTCTGCATGCCGGCCGGGTCTTATATAACCGGGCAATGCCTTGCCGTTGATGGAGGATTCAGTGTTTTTGGTTTTTAAGATGCTTTTCTGTATTTGATGCTTGAATTCGTCGCCCTTCATTTGAATTTGAAAACACTTTCCCTGCCTCCAAAACCAAAAAAATCCTTGATATATAACGATTTATAATCTATATTTTTGTTTAAATTGAGTCTTTATAACTGAAATTTTGTCAGTGGAAAACTTATGGCACAATTACGGTCAGTTGCGGGTAAACTCATAGTTTTTAGTGCGCCTTCAGGAACAGGGAAAACGGCGATCAAGAACGAACTTGTTAAAAAGGACCCGACACTTGTTTTTTCCATTTCTGCGACCACACGGGAGAAACGGGAAGACGAACATGACGGTAAGGATTATTATTTTATCAGTGAAGAGGAGTTCAAAGATCATATTGAACACAATGATTTTATTGAATACGATCACCATTTCGGAAATTATTACGGCACCTTGCGAATGGCGGTGGAACCGGATCTAAAGGTCGGTTGTAATGTGATCATGGACATTGACGTCAACGGCGCGCTCACCGTTAAGAAAAATTTTCCGGATCAATCGGTCTTGATTTTTATTAAACCGCCTTCCATGGAAGAACTTAAGAAACGACTCATGGCGCGTGGAACTGAAAATGACGAAAACCTGAAAGTGCGCCTTGCGCGGGTTGCTGAAGAAATGGATAAAGCGCATCATTTTGATCATGTCGTGATCAACGATACCATTGAACGCGCAGCAAACGAGATCTTAGACATTATTCGTAAGTGATGGAATGAACCAGACTCCGATACAGGCCGAGAATTTAAGAAATTTTGTATTGGCCAATGACGAAACTGAGATTGAAAACAACCTTGATGAAATAGGCGATACCATCGGGCTAATTGGACGTTCAGCTTCGATTAAATCGGTTGTTCGTGACATTTGCAAAATTGCCCCATCTGATGTTGCCGTTCTCATCATCGGTGAAAGCGGCACCGGCAAAGATATATCGGCGAAAGCCATCCATCAGCTTAGCCACCGCCGAAATCGCCCTCTCGTTATAGTCAATAGCGGCGCAATCGCAGAAGGTATACTCGAGAGCGAACTTTTCGGACATGAACGAGGCGCTTTTACGGGCGCGGTGTCGGAGCGTAAAGGATATTTTGAAACGGCTAACGGCGGAACCGTTTTTTTAGATGAAATCGGCGATATGCCGCTTGTAACACAGGTGAAACTCCTGCGTGTATTGGAATCCGGCGAATTTATTAAGGTTGGAGGCTCGGTTGTCAAAAAGTCAGATGTGCGTGTGATCGCGGCAACTAACCGAAATCTGGAACAAATGGTTCGGCGTGGCGAGTTTCGTAAAGATCTGTACTACCGGCTTAAGGCAATTACGTTGAACATAGCGCCATTGCGCGCGCGGCGGGAAGATATTCCGATACTTGTTGAAAAATTCATTCGGTCATTCAGTCTCCAGACGCACGGATCTTTTAAAGGATTTTCGCCAGAAGCCATGGATATGATTACCCAGTACCGCTGGCCTGGAAACGTAAGGGAATTAAAAAATTTTGTAGAAAGTTTGATCACGCTCAAAAGGGGCGACATCGTTACGCCGTCTGATGTGACCAATAATTTGCAGAATTTCAGAGATATTGATGCGCTCAACGAAGACGAACCGGATAATACGCGCTTGCCGGTTGCCATGCATGTGACTCCTGAACAGGCGGAACGGGAATTATTATATCGGACCTTGCTGTCGCTCAAACAGGACATTACGGATATTAAACACTTTCTTGCGGCAAAATTTGGCGGTTCCGCCTCCGGGTTGTCAAGCCACGCGTCTTCGCCTATGATCTTTGACAAAAAAATTTCTGAAAGCAAAGTGGTCGAACCGGAAATTTATAATGTAGATGAATCGCCCGAACGTGAAACGATGGACGTCGGAGAGGCAGAGAAGGAACTGATCATTAAAGCGTTGAAAAGATATGATAGCAAAAGAAGCGCCGCGGCCAAAGCGCTCGGACTATCCGAACGAACGCTGTACCGTAAGATCAAAGAATATAACCTGGACTTATAATGAACCCGATCCGTCGTAAAAATTATTTTGACTTGTCGACGGGAACCCATTCCTTTATGGCATCTCAAGTCCTCCTGTGCAAGTTTTTTTTGCTCGCGCTGACGGTGAGCATGACGGGTTGCACCTATTCGTTCAGCGGCGCCAATCTAGGAGGCGTTAAAACGGTGGCCGTTCCGGTTTTTGATAACATTACGTCCGAGCCCGGTATCCGCGAACGCGTGACAAACGAACTTGTCCGCGCCATCCTCGATGATAATAATTTCAAGATCGCCGACCTGAAATTGGCGGACGCTGTTATAGCGGGCAAGATTACTAAAATTGATGACGTTCCGTTTACATTCGAAGGCAGCGGCAATACTTTCTCGACTACGGATTACAAAATAACGATAACCACCACCATACGTTTTGAAAATAAGAAAGAAAAGAAAACACTTTGGGAGGAATCGGTCACAGGATGGGGTCGTTATACTCTGCAAGGCGATAAGCGGCGCAATGACGGTATCGATGAGGCAGTCAAAATGATAACGCAAAATGTTTTAAATAAAGTTGTTTCGGATTGGTAAAACCAAACCCGGAGATATTCAAAAACCCTAAACCCTATTAAACCCAAGGACCCTTATGCTTCTCTCGTTCGACGGCGGATTGCTTTTATTCTACGCCTATCTTTTTTGTATGTTTGTATTGTTTCTTTTCAGTACGCATAATTTTGTGATGATCTATTATTTTCTAAAGCATCGTCATAAAAATAATCTCGAAAAATTTGATCTGAAAAAAATTCCGACACAGAGCTGGCCGCGCGTGACGGTCCAGCTTCCAATTTTCAATGAACAAAATGTCGCAGAACGCCTGATTCTGTCAACAAGTAAACTAAGTTGGCCAAAAGATAGATTAGAAATTCAGGTTCTGGACGACTCAACGGATGACACGCTTAAACTAACTTCGGCGGTTGTTGACCAATTATCAAAAGAAGGGTTTTGTGTTAGGATGTTCCACCGAACAAACCGCACAGGGTATAAGGCCGGCGCTCTCCGCGAAGCTTTGGAAGATGCAAGCGGCGAATACGTCGCAATCTTTGATGCCGATTTTATTCCTGATAAGGATTTTCTGAAAAATACAATTCCCTATTTTGCTAATCCGAAGATCGGCATGGTGCAAACGCGTTGGGGTCATTTGAATGAAGATTATTCAATCCTTACGCAAACACAGTCTATCGGGTTGAACGGCCACTTTGTCATTCAGCAACTCGCCAGGAATCGCGCCGGATTTCTCATCAATTTTAACGGCACAGGCGGAGTCTGGAAAAAAGACTGTATCCATGACGCAGGAAATTGGCACGACGATACGCTGACCGAAGATCTCGATCTCAGTTATCGCGCACAACTCAAAGGATGGAATTTTGTATTTTTGAATGACGTGGTTTCTCCGGGCGAATTACCGGCAGAGATCAACGCATTGAAATCGCAGCAATTTCGTTGGACTAAAGGCTCAGTCGAAACGGCAAAAAAATTAGTTCCTAAGATTCTAAAATCCGAGTTGTCGTTATGGGTAAAAATACAATCGTTGTTTCACCTGACTGCCAATTTTTCGTACATATTTGTAGTGGCGTCT
This sequence comes from bacterium, assembly GCA_008933615.1. Lineage (NCBI taxonomy): Bacteria > bacterium. The sequence continues at coordinate 7,467 of WBUR01000007.1, forward strand.
TGTCTGCTTAATTCATCGGTTCTATTTCTGCATAATGAAAATGGACGGTTTAATATCATGCTGGATATCATGATGGTATTTGTTCTAACGATCATTGGTTTATTTATTTTCTACTTCTATTCTGAAAAAATGATCAACCCGAACTGGAAAAAACGCATGCTGTTGTTTCCGATCTTCATGATGGGCAGCATTGGATTGTCGCTCAGCAACGCCAAAGCAGTTCTGGAAGGTTTTTTTAATATCAAATCGGCATTTATCCGTACGCCGAAACTAGGATTTTTACATCGCGATCCGAACAAACAGCATCATACGAAATACGTTATAAAAATCGACAAACTCGTTTTTCTGGAAATACTAATGATTTTTTACGTCGTTTGGTCGTCGTACGTCGGTATTCATAACTATATGACGGCTAAATCTAATTTTATCGGGATGATCTTTTTTAACTTCTGGACGTTAATCGGATTTTCGATGGTCACGTTTCTTTCTCTAAAACACGTATACCAAAGCCGCAACTAACTTGATGGGTCGTTTATGGCAAGAGAAAATAAAGCTACCGTAGCCGCTGTGATCAGCAACCAGGAAATTCTGGCCGAGATCAATCTGATTTCACAGATACAGCAGATAGAAACGCGCTTCGCCACAGAGCCTGATAGCATAAGGTTTGCACAACTCGCCGATGCCTATCTCGGTATCGGTGATTTTGAACATGCAATAAAGCTCTGCGAACAGGGCCTGGTAAAACATCCGCAATACGATACCGGCACATTGGTGCTGGCGAAATCACATTATCTCAGCGGCAATAAGAAAAAAGCGCGCGAAGTGCTGCAAGATTTTCTAATTACGCATCCGGCAAGTTTATCGGGACATAAATTACTTGGCGACTTGTCTCTAGAAGAGGATGACGTTGCAGGTACTGTTTCTCATTACCGCATCGCATTGCGTTTTGACCCGATTAACAGACAGATCATACAGACTCTTGTCGATTTGAAAGATAAATATCAGAAGATTAAAGAATCAAAACCCTCCGATGAGGAAGAGGAAGAAGTTGTCAAAACGGTCGCGAAGAAAGCAGAACCAACCGTTCCTCCCGATACACAGGTGAAGAAAACTTCACCGGTCAGTGAGGAGAAGCCCGCTGTAAAACCAGCGCCGGATAAGGAAGACAACAAACTAGATTCTTTCATCGAAGATGCGATTCAGCCAATGGAAGATCGGGTTGAATTTAAGCCCATTGAAGTTAAACCCGCAAAGACGGAACCGGTTATTGCCAAAACTCAGGAAAAACCGAAAGCCGAAGAAAAACCAAGCGAATTCTCTCCTGCGTACACCGACAATAACGGCATCATGTATTTCTACGATGACGATGAAGTGTCATTTGAACAATACAAAAAACGCCTTGATTTACAAAAAGCCGGAAAGGCGCTCATTCTTGAACGGGCTTTGCTTGATCAGAAATTGGCCGAAAAAGGCATAAAAACTGCAGTTAAAACACGAAAAGCGGAAGACGACGCCTTCGCTGCGCAGGCTGAATCTGCAATTGACATGGAGATTACGCCTAAAGGATTTGAATTCGAAGCTGAAAAAGAGAAACCGAAGAAAATCGCCACTTTTGAGGAACATATAGATGCGTCGATGGCAAAAGAGGAAGAAGATCTCCTTACGGCTGCAGAACAGGAAGCCGCGCTTTCAGAGATCGAAATGTCTTATAAAGATTATCTCGACATCCTGACTAATGAAGAAGATTTGTTAGAGGCTTTGTTTCAAGAGGAACATGAAGCGGGTATCGAAGAGGAAAAAGAGGACAAAGCAGGACGTATTCTCGCAACCGCTGAAGATAGCGAGAAACCGTTAAGTTCGACTACTGAAGCCGATCAGCCGATTCCGTATTTGGATTATGTCCAGAGTCTCGAAAGTGATTCGGATATTACGGAAGCAAGTTTCACAACTCAATCTGCAGTTACGGAAAAGGAGGAAACGATCGGATTTAGCGAATTTTCATCCTATCTCGATGATTCGGACGATACGATTGATTATGCATCTTATGCTATGCTGCTTGAGGTTGAAGGTAGCTCGGCAAAAACATTATGGGCTGATGTTCCTGCGACGGTAGAGTCAGCTGTAAGCTACAACGATTACATCGTGTCTGCGCCTGCGGCAGAAAAAGCATATGCCGTATTCAAAACACCTGATGAAGATAAGAAACAAGAAAAAGCCAAGGAAGTATCGGCAGCGGATGCGGTAGTCGAAGCGACCGTCACTGGAGCCAAAACGGTTGTAGAATCCGTTGTGAAGGCGGAAGCCGCTAAGACAATACAGCCTGAGATCAAAGAAGAAATAACGGAAGAAACTGATGATTACCAGGAAGAGGAATTTGAAACAGAAATTAATCCTCAGGATGCAACGCCTGAATTGGTAGAAAAACTTGCGGCACGAGGACAGTACGGATCGGCGTATAAAGTATGTAAAATGCTTAAAGTAAAAAACCCTACCGACGCTAAAGTGGATAGAAAAATTTTGGAACTTAAACGTCTTTACGTTTGGAGCAGCCAGATGGTAGGATAGAAATTACCCTGCATTTTTATTGAAACTCTGCTTCGATCGTATTATTTTACTCCGCGATTTTGAAGTGCCCCACGCATACCGGAAAAACAGACTGATATGCGGTTTCTACGACACATAATAGAAGGAGACATTGGACATGAATTTCCCTGAAGATCTACTTTACAGCACCAGTCACGAATGGGTCAAACTCAACGGCGATGAAGCGACCATCGGCATTACCGAATATGCGCAGTCTGAACTGGGTGATATTATTTTTGTTGAAACTCCCGAAGTCGGGCGAAAGATCCAGCCGGGTCAGCCTTTTGGATCCATCGAAGCCGTGAAAACGGTCAGTGACCTGTACGGGCCGCTCACCGGTGAAGTAACCGCCGTGAATAGTAAGCTCACCGATACCCCTGAAGTCATTAATTCCGATCCGTACGGCGAAGGATGGATCATTAAAATGAAGGTGACCGACGCTTCTGCAAAAGCAAAACTGTTATCTGTTCAAAAGTACAAAGAAACTACCGCGCACTAAATAAAGCGAAATACCTCCGCGAGATTTTAGAAACCACAACGGCAATGGCAAAAAAAAAACCATCCTTGAAGACTACCATTTCAAAAACTTCCCCGCATAACAAGCCGGCTGGACGGAAAAGTATTTCTAGGAAAGACCGCCCTAAAAAAAAAACTGAACCGGTTGGTTTTCTGTTAGAAACATTAATTCAAAGTTCACCTGACGCACTTTTGATCATTGGCCCCGACGGAAAAGTCATCCGATATAATAAAAAATTTACGGCCCTCCTCGCTGTAAACTCCGGTGTGGCGTTAATATCCGAAGAAGACATTATTACTCAATTAAAAAGCTATCTGCCTTCATATCTACTCCAAAAGATTGAGTCCGAAAATGGTCCAAATTTTTCATGTAGGGAAGACGTTGAGTTTAGTCACCCGGATGTCAAATACGTTCAATGCCAGATCCAACCAATGCTGGATACATCCGGAAATTACGCTGGGAAATTATGGGTGATTCGCGACAGAACTGATCTAGTTCAGAATCAGAAATCAGTAGAACATGCCTCGCGCGATATAGAAAAGCGAAAATTTGATTTTGAAAAAAAGAGCCAGGATTTAGGAAAAGCTTACCGCGAGGTTGAAGAACTGAATAAAAGCGTAACGGAAGCCAATCGCCTCAAGTCCGAATTCTTGTCCAACATGAGCCATGAATTACGTACGCCTTTGAACTCTATCCTCGCGCTTTCAAGTATTTTGCTGGCGAGAATGGACGGCGATCTCAATGAGGAACAGGAAAAACAACTGAAGATCATTGAAAAAAGCGGAAAGAATTTATTACGCTTGATTAATGATATTTTAGATCTTTCCAAGATCGACTCAGGACGAATGGATATTTTCAACTCCGAATACGCCGTACACGATTTCACCGAATCGCTGCGCATGACCATTATGCCGATGCTGAAAGAGACCGACCTCGCATTCAATATCGATGTGGAAGAGGGAATCGATATCCATAGTTCGGATGAAAATAAACTGAAACAAATATTACTTAATCTTATTTCAAACGCTATTAAGTTCACCCATAAAGGCAGTGTTACGCTTCTCGTTAAGCGTACTAAGTTTGATGATGTGCTTGAATACTCAGTCAAAGATACCGGGATTGGGATCGAACCTTCAAATTTTGAAACGATTTTCGACCCGTTCAGACAACTGGACGGGTCAGCCACACGTAAGTACGGCGGAACGGGACTGGGTTTGGCTGTAACGAAAAAACTGGTGGACTTACTTGGCGGCAAGATCTGGGTTGAAAGCGAACCGGGTAAAGGTTCGGCATTTAAGTTCATACTTCCGTCTAAATTGCGTGGTACAACTTCATCCGTTTTGTCTGATACCGAAATTGCCGGAATGATTTCAAAAGAAAAAAAACCAACTGAGTCTCCGGAGAATAAAGAAATTCAAATTGATCCGAGCAAAAAGATTATCATGGTTGTGGATGATGATAATGAGTTCCTGTATGTCATGAAAAAGTATGTCAGCGAAGGTAACTATCAAATTATAACAGTTCAAGACGGCGAATCGGCCATTAAGACGGCTATCAAATACAACCCTGACGTTATTACTTTGGATATCATGATGCCGAAAAAAGACGGATGGGAAATTTTACAGGAATTAAAGCGTACACCCCAAACCAAAGATATCCCTGTTGCGATTATATCCATGATTGACAACAAAAAACTTGGCTACAGCCTCGGCACGGCGGATTATATTGTCAAACCTGTGATTCAGGACATGCTGTTAAAAAGACTAAACAAATTAAGTGAAGAACGCGGACTGAAAAAAATCCTGATCGTTGACGACGATCTGTCGCAGGCTGAGCTGGTTGAGGAAATTCTCGAAAGCGATGATTTTGTTTCTGAAGTTGCTACCAGCGGTGAAATGGCGATTCAATTAGCCAAACGAAAACCCTATGATTTGGTGATCCTTGATCTACTGATGCCGCAAATTGACGGCTTTGCTGTGCTTAAAAATTTGCAAAACGACCCTCTGACGGAAAAAATGCCGGTTCTGATCCTGACGGGGAAATTATTGACACAGGAAGATCAAAAAAAATTGACCGGACGTCATTATTATGTATTTCAAAAAAGCATGTTCTCAAGGGAAAAACTTTTGGAACAGATTCACGTGATACTGAAAAAGGATACCCAGCGCATTTAGGATGAGCATACAATACAAAATTTTAATCGTAGATGATAATGAGCATAGCCGCTATTCGCTGCAAAAGACGCTCCAAAGGCCTGAATACCAGTTTATTGAAGCCCATGATGGTTCTTCCGCTATTCAGCTGGTCCAATCGATTAAACCGGACTTAATTCTGCTTGATGTTCGCCTCCCGGGTATTGACGGTTTTCAAATATGCGAATCCATTCGTCAGTTTGAAAAACATGTTCCGATAGTGTTTGTCACGGCCAACCTTAAAGAATTCGTTGATCAAGTACACGGATTTGAAAAAGGCGGCGACGATTATATTATCCAGCCGTATGATCCGAAAGAATTGATCATAAAAATAAAAGTTTTGCTGCGTAATAAGAGACTCTACGATGAATTGCTCGAAGAAGTTCAGAAATTAGATAAAATGAAGTCGGATTTAAATTCATCCAACGAGAAATTGAAAGAAGTGAATTCGCAGTTGGCAGAAAAAAACGACTTTCTCGTATCTCTTACCATTACTGATCCGCTTACCTCATTATACAACCGAAAATATTTCCATCAGCGAATTGAAAAGGAAATAAGCGCGGTAAAGCGTTATAAACACGATTCGAGCGCTGCTATCTTAGATATCGACCATTATAAAAAAGTGAATGAGCGTTTCAGCCGGCAACAAGGTGACGTCGTTCTAAAGGAACTGTCCAGTATATTGGTCAACAGCGTACGTAATTCGGATGTGGTCACTCGTTTTGACGGAGGCAAGTTTGCAATAATTTTTACCCACACACCGGAAGAGAATGCGCTCACAAAAGCGCGAATGATTCATGAGTCTATTATGGCTTACCCTTTTCCTGTATACGAAGATCTTATTTCGGAAGATGTTTGGAATTCTTTGTCGACTAAGTCAATTCAATTGACGGCAAGTATTGCCGTCGCCGGGTTATCGCGCGACTGGATCAAAAATGAAGCCGACCTGATTGGAGCATTGAATGATTCCATCGATCAGGCTAAACACCAGGGCGGTAACCGTGTCTTAACAGTAACTCAAAATATGCAGCAGCAATAGGAGAATAGAATTAACATGAACACGGAACATGATGGAAGTTTTGAAACGCGCCATATAGGGCCGAATCCGGATGAGACAAAAGCAATGTTGGATGTCATCGGTGTATCTTCGCTGGACAATTTAATTAATCAAACGGTCCCTGAACTCATACGTCTTACCAAGGAAATGAATCTTCCTCCTGCTTTGGGCGAGTATGACGTATTAAAGGAAATGAAGAGTATTGCATCAAAGAATAAAGTTTACAAGTCTTATATCGGGATGGGATATTACGGATGCATAACGCCAACGGTTATCCTGAGAAATATTCTGGAGAACCCGAGTTGGTATACGCAATATACTCCCTATCAAGCTGAAATCGCCCAGGGACGGCTAGAGGCGTTGCTCAATTATCAGACGATGATATCGGATTTGACAGCTTTACCGGTCGCTAACGCTTCTTTGCTCGACGAAGGAACGGCCGCGGCCGAGGCTATGCATATGTTGCACGCGTCACAAACCGATTCGAAACGAAACAGATTTTTTGTTTCACAGAACTGCTTTCCGCAAACTATCGATATTCTAAAAACGCGCGCGAATCCCCTCGGAATTAAGATCATCGTAGGCGATCACACAAAGTTTGATTACACAAAGAATTTCTTCGGAGCGCTTGTTCAATATCCTGACTGCGATGGTGAGATCATTGATTACAAAGATTTCTGCAGTAAGATCCATGATCAAGGAGGGTATGTCGCGGTGGCCGCTGACCTGCTCAGTCTTGCGCTTCTGACGCCGCCGGGTGAGTGGGGCGCAGACGTCGTTGTCGGATCTTCGCAGCGTTTTGGAATTCCGATGGGTTACGGCGGGCCTCATGCAGGCTATTTTTCAACTAAGGACGAGTTCAAACGAAAGATCCCTGGACGCATAATCGGTGTATCCATTGATTCGCACGGAAAACGCGCTCTGCGTATGGCATTACAGACACGCGAGCAGCATATTCGCCGAGAAAAAGCCACGAGCAATATTTGCACTGCGCAGGTTCTATTGGCCAATATGGCCGGCATGTATGCCGTATATCACGGCCCTAAGGGAATTAAAAATATTGCATCCCGCGTCAATCAATTAGCGTCCGTTTTGAATAAGGGTCTGGAAGAACTCGGATTCAAGCAACTCAATCAAAACTATTTTGATACGATTAAGATTCTCATAAAAGATGCCGCTTTATATAAAAGAGTCAAGAAAGCGGCTTTAGGAATTCAGATTAATTTGAGGTATATCGACAAACAAACAGTAGGTATTTCTATTGACGAAACGACGTCTGCATCCGATATCCAGAGGATTACCAATATGTTTGCTGCAGCCAAAGGAGTCCCTGCGGTTTCAATTGATATGGATGTTCAGAATTTTCTGCCGCTGACCCTGATTCGAAAAACTGCTTATTTACAGCATCCTGTATTTAATTCTCATCATTCGGAAGCGGAAATGCTACGCTATATCAAGTCACTTGAAAACAAAGACCTGTCCCTCGCTAATTCCATGATTCCGCTTGGCTCATGTACGATGAAATTGAACGCCACGACAGAAATGATACCCGTAAGTTGGCCGGAATTTGCTGCTCTACATCCATTTACGCCGATTAATCAGACTTCAGGTTATCAACAAATATTTCTTGAACTTGAAAATTATCTTAATGAAATCACGGGTTTTGCAGCCACGTCACTTCAGCCGAATGCCGGCGCGCAGGGCGAGTATACCGGATTGATGGTAATTAGGGCTTATTTAAAAAGCATGAAGCAATCTCATCGCAACGTCGCATTAATCCCGTCATCTGCACACGGAACTAATCCTGCAAGCGCCGTTATGGCGGGCATGCAGGTTGTCGTAATCAAATGCGATGACCATGGAAATATTGATGTAAATGACCTGAAAGAAAAGGCGGAACAGCATAAAGAAAATCTTGCGGCATTAATGGTTACGTATCCGTCGACGCATGGCGTGTTCGAAGAAAGTATTAATGAAATGTGCGCGATCGTACATCAGCACGGCGGCCAGGTATACATGGACGGCGCCAATATGAATGCGCAAGTCGGATTGACCAACCCGGCAATGATCGGCGCAGACGTATGCCATTTGAATTTACATAAGACATTTTGTATTCCGCACGGCGGCGGCGGCCCAGGAATGGGACCTATTTGTGTAGCAAGCCACCTTGCTCCATTCCTGCCCGGACACACGGTTGTAAAGACGGGCGGCAGACAGGCTATTACGGCTGTTTCTGCTGCACCGTGGGGCAGCGCCAGTATTTTGTTAATTTCCTATATCTACATTCGGATGATGGGCGCTCGCGGACTTACGAATGCAACAAAGTACGCCATTCTCAATGCAAACTATATCAAATCCAGATTGCGCGGTTATTATGAGGCGCTATACTCCGGTAAAAACGGTCGAAGTGCGCACGAAATGATTCTTGATACCCGCGTTTTTAAAACTACGGCGAATGTCGAAGTGATCGATATTGCAAAACGACTGATGGATTATGGTTTTCACGCGCCAACGGTTTCATTTCCCGTTCCGGGAACCTTGATGGTAGAGCCTACGGAAAGCGAACCTAAGCCTGAACTCGACCGTTTCTGCGATGCGTTGATCTCTATTCGAAAAGAAATTGAAGAAATCGAAAAGGGGGAGTCAGACAAGGAAAATAATGTTTTAAAAAATGCGCCGCATACCATCGAAACGCTTGTTGCGGATGATTGGAAATATCCCTATTTGCGCGAAAAAGCGGCATATCCATTATCGTTTTTAAGAACCGCTAAATTCTGGCCGAGCGTTGGACGAGTTAACGATGCTCACGGCGACCGGAATCTTATCTGTAGCTGTCCGCCGGTTGAAAGTTATACTTAAGAAAACTGTTGCGTCGTTCGATTAAATACTTTATATTTGCAGCCCAATTGAGAATAAGATATTGTTTATAAAAAATATAAGGAGAATCTTTCATGCCCGTAAAAGCATTTCCATTTGATAAACTGGATGAAAAGATCGAAAACGTATACGAAGCGGTGATCATTGCCGCTCGGCGCGCACGTCAGATCAATGACGAACAAATGATTCAGGTTCGTACTCTAATGGAAGGCGAGGATGCTGAGGATGACGAGGCGCCGCGTATTAACCGCGAAGACATTCTCGATCTTGAAAAATTACCTAAACCGGTCGCGACAGCTCTCAAAGAATTACTGGATCAAAAACTCGAACACGAGTATCTGGATAAAGAGGAAAAATAGATCTCTGTTCTCTGCAGAATTTTATTCTAATTCCAAATAACAAACTTTATCCAAAAAAGTCTGTTATTTGGAATTTCTTATTTTACCCGTAGGAAAATGTTATGCAAGCAGGCAATCCAAAATATGCCGGAAAGAAAATTTTAATTGGGATGACCGGAGGAATTGCTTGCTACAAAATGTGTGAGTTAGTGCGCTCTTTAAAAAAAAACGGCGCAGAAGTACGCGTAATCATGACGCGTCATGCGACCGAATTTATTTCTCCACTTACTCTAGAGACTCTCTCGGGCTATAAAGTTACAACTGAGACCTTCCCCCCTTACGATTCTGCACATACGGAAATGACAGGCACCCATCATATTGATATAGCAAATTGGCCCGATATTTTTCTTATTGCGCCGGCCGGCGGAAATATGGTGGGTAAAATCGCCAACGGTATAGCGGATGAGATTCTATCTACCGTCGTCATGGCCTGTCCTAAACCCATTTTGTTAGCGCTGGCAATGAATGACAAAATGTACCTAAATCCAATCGTTCAGAAAAATATCCAGACCTTGCGTGAATTTAATTATGGCATTATTGATCCTGAAACGGGCTTTTTGGCTGAAGGCTATGAGGGGGTTGGCCGTTTGGCGGACATTGAAAAGATCATTTGGAAGGTAGAAAAGGCACTTTTTGGAAACAACTCGCTTATTAATAAAAAAATCTTAGTGACAGCGGGGCCAACGCATGAATCACTTGATCCCGTGCGATTTCTGACAAATCATTCTTCCGGCAGAATGGGGTACGCTGTGGCAAAAGAAGCCGTTCTGCAGGGAGCCGGCGTAACTCTTATTTCAGGCCCCACTCATTTGCCGCCGCCGCAGGATGTACGTTTAGTTACGGCTACTTCTGCTGAAGATATGGCCCGTGCGGTTGATGACAATATTTCTGATCACGATGTGCTGATCATGGCGGCTGCAGTTGCCGATTTCACTCCATATAATCAGGAAGATCAAAAGATAAAAAAGTCTGAGGAATGGATACTCAAACTCAAAAAGACAACAGATATTCTGTCAGGCGTTGCCAGTAAAAAGGGAAATAAGATCGTTGTGGGATTTGCTCTTGAAACTGAAAATGAAATCCAGAATGCGCAAATGAAATTAAAATCCAAGAATTTGAATTTTATTGTTCTCAACAACCCCAAGGACATCGGTGCCGGATTTAATACGAAAACGAATAAGATCACAATCATAGACCAAAATCATATTGAAAAACTGCCGTTGATGACCAAAGAGGATGTTGCAAAAATAATTCTGAATCGAATAATAAAAATATTATAACAGGAGTTCTCATGTTAGATACGGTCAGAGTCCGCTACGCACCCAGCCCAACGGGATTTCTACATATTGGAGGACTGCGCACCGCATTGTATAATTATCTTTTTGCAAAGCACCATGGCGGAAAGTTTATACTGCGAGTGGAGGACACTGACCGCGCGCGTTTTGTGGAAGGTGCAGTCGAAGACTTTATTCATATGCTTAATTGGGCTGGGATTGAGATTGATGAGGGCCCGGGGAAGGATGGGCCATACGGCCCCTACTATCAATCTCAGCGGCTTGACCTATATACAAACCACGCGCAAAAACTTTTGAACGATGGCCATGCCTATTATTGTTTTTGCAGCTCGGACCGGTTGGATCAAATGCGAAAGTTCCAGGAAAAATCTAAAATGCCGCCCAAGTATGACCGTACCTGTCTGCGCTTGTCTCCAGAGGCGATCAAAAAAAACTTGGACGACCAAGTTCCATTCGTTCTGCGGATGAAAGTTCCGCAGGATACTACGATCCAATTTACAGATCTTATCCGAGGTGAAGTTGAGTTTGTCGGTTCTAATATAGACGATCAGGTTTTGGTCAAGTCGGACGGATATCCCACGTACCATCTCGCCAATGTCGTCGATGATCACTATATGGAGATCTCGCACGTTATACGCGGCGAAGAATGGGTTTCCAGTACACCTAAACATATCCTGCTGTACCGGTATTTCGGTTGGGACATTCCTCAGTTTGCACATTTGCCTTTACTACTCAATTCCGATAGAAGCAAAATGAGCAAACGCCAGGGTGATGTCGAAGCGCGCGCCTACCCGCCCAAGGGTTATTTGACGGAAGCCGTTGTCAATTTTATATCTCTTCTGGGATGGAACCCGGGCGACGAACGTGAAATATTCACAATGGATGAGTTGATCAAAGAATTCTCAATTGAACGCATCCACAAAGCGGGCGCTATTTTTAATATTGAAAAACTTAATTGGATCAATACGCAGCATATACGACGTAAATCCGATGAAGAAATATTCAACATGCTGAAGTCGGATCTTGAAAAATCAGGTTACTCCGATTTTCCAAAACAATATGTCATGAGCGCTATCGGTCTTATGAAAGAACGAATTAATTTTATTCACGAATTACTTTCTTTTTCGTCGTATTTTTTTAAGGATCCGGATACTTTCGATCCCGATGGTATTAAGAAGCGTATGCTGCCCCCGGCTAAGGAACATCTCTCTGAGCTGGCGGATCGTCTTGAAAAATTAGATTCGTTTCAACATGACGAAATTGAAAAGGTATTCCGTGTATATGCTGAAGAAAATCAGATAAAAGCCAGTGAACTTATCCATCCTACCCGTTTAGCTATTTCAGGAGTAACGCTGGGACCCGGACTATTTGATTTAATAGCGGTAATCGGAAAGGAAACCGTTGTTCGCCGGATGCGTTACGTTGTGTCACATTTTGATCAGATAACCAAACTTCCGGCATAATTATCAAAGGGATTTAATTCAGGCTTAGACCTGTACATTCGTTAAATTAACGCCACCGTAATGACTTCTTTAGACACCCCCATTCACAAGCCTCAAACTGACACATCATCAGCGGCAATTTCCGCTACCCCACAAGCTCATCATGATAACAAGATTGCCATGCGATGGTCACTTGGCATAGGTTTGTCCATGTTTTTCATGAAAATATATGCATTCTATATTACGCAGTCTGCGGCGATCTTATCGGACGCGGCCGAGTCCGTAGTACATGTACTTGCGGTTTCATTTGCAGCATACAGCCTTTGGCTCAGTACCAAACCTGCAGATAAAACCCATCTTTACGGCCACGATCGCATTAGTTTTTTTTCAGCAGGTTTTGAAGGCGCTATGATCATTATGGCGGCCATTTATATCATATATGAATCCGTCATGAAATGGATTCGCGGTTTGTATTTGGAAAATATCGAAGTCGGCACTTTTTTTATTGTTGCAGCTACGCTGATAAATGGTTTGTTGGGGTGGTACCTTGTGACCAAGGGGAAAAAAAATAATTCATTGATACTGATCGCAAACGGTAAACATGTTTTAACTGACAGCTGGACAAGTTTTGGGGTCATCGCAGGACTTGTATTAACCATCATCACCGGGTGGCTTCCGTTTGATCCGATAGTGGCAATTCTTGTTGCTCTTAATATTCTATGGTCAGGCAGCAAACTCATTCGTCAGTCCGTTGGCGGGCTGATGGATGAAGCGGATCCTGAGGTCCACAAAAAAATCACGTCGATACTCGAACAGGAAACGAAAAAACATTCAATCGTATTTCATGACGTGAGGCATCGTAACGCCGGTAATAAACTTCACATAGAATTCCATCTTCTTTTCCACAAAGATATGACGATTGCCGCCGCTCATGAAAAGGCAACCTTGATTGAACAGGTTCTGGCTAAATCATTTCCTATGGTAACTGAAATAACAACGCATCTGGAGCCGATCGAAGGACATAATGAAGTACACATGGTCTGGATGGAAGAGAAAAAAAATAAGCCCTTTTGATCAGGGCTCGATTTGTGTATGTAAACCAATTTCTTCTAAAACGCCGCTTACTTTCAAACATTCACCCAGATCGCCTTCATAACATACCGCTTTCCCTGTCGAATGAACCTCCCAGGCAATGGCTTCTGCCCGCGCAGATGTACATCCAATCGCTTTAATTAACTGCGCAATTACTTCGTCGAAGGAATGAATGTTGTCATTGAACAGAATTACTTTAAGCGGAGCGTCCAGCGATGTAATGTCTGAAGTTTCCTTGTCGAATTCGGTCTGGTCAGCCAAACAATAAATGGACCGTGATTCCCTATTTCTCATCGTCCACTCACCTCGCCAGCTTTTTTGATCCTCTATAAATTAAATTCAGCGCGGAAATCTTCGATTGACGTTCCTTTACGATACGCTTCCAGCCAGTCTCGGTATGCGCGTTGTTGTTTGGTATTGATCAATTGGCGCTTTAACTCTTCGCGAGCGTCCTGATATTTTGATTCATTAAATTCATCACGCGTAAATATTTGTACCAAATACGCGCCTCTAGTTCCTTTTACAGGTTCACTTAATAATGATAATGGTAATTGGAATAACGCGCCCGCGAGTTTTGCATCACGCCCGACTCCGGGAATAGAATTATTTATCGTAAAATTATTCAGATCCCTGATATAAAACGTTGTGTCAATCGTCTTAATATCCGCCATGGTAGTCATTTTCTTACGATATTCTTGAGCCCTGGAAAATGCCATTTCTTTGCGTTTTTCCTCCAGTACGGCGTTTTTGACTCGGTCTTTCACAGCCTCCAACGATTTTATTTCCGCTTTGCTCCGACTGACAGTCTTGAAAATAGTAAACCCGAGGCTTGTTCGATGCGGCGTTGAGGTAGATCCTATTTCTTCGTTGAAAGCAAAACGCACTACATTTTTCAAACGGTCTGGAAATCCTGCGACCATACCGAATTCATTGTTGAGCATTTCAGCCGTGGTATCCACTTTCAGGTTGTGTTTGACAGAATATTTTTCAACAGCTTCATCAAATTCTCCGTCTTTAGCCAGCTCGTAAAACGCATTAGCATTTTCGCGAACCGTTTCAATTGTAGTAGGGCTGGCTTCCATTTTAATCAGTATATGGCTTGCTTTTACGCTGTCCTGTTGACCCGCTTCAGACTTTTTATTTTTGTTTTTGAATTTTGTTTCTTCTATCTTGATGATATGATAACCGAATTGCGTTAATATCGGCCCGACAATGTCGCCGGTCTTAGCGTTAAAACAAGCCTCTTCAAATTCAGCTACCATTCGTCCGCGTGTAAACCACCCTAATTCGCCTCCGCTCTTGGACGCGCCGGGTTCCGTGGAGTACATTTTAGCGAGATCCGAAAAGTCTTTGCCGTCTTTTATCTGTTTGCTGATATCGTCTAAACGCGAAAATACTTCTGCAGAGTCGTCCTTAGTTGCCGCATCGCTAAAATTGACGTAGGCAAGACGCGCTTTTTCCGGTTCTTTGTATTCGTCAAGGTGCGCATCGTAATGGGTTTTCAGCTCATCATCGGAAACATCGATCGTATTCGCTGAAAATTCTGAAGGGCTGAAAAATATAAGCTGTCCGTTTACTTTCAGGTTACGCCGTGCATATTCTTGCCGTAATTCTGCATCGCTTACGCGCGCAGAAAGGACAATCATGCTCTGTAATTTCGAATAAGGCAATTGCATACGAAGAATATTCTCGATCTGTGCCCATTCTTTGGCATAAGCCGGGTTACTTAATGCCTGAACATATTTGTTTGCGTCAAAAGCGCCGTCGGTCTGAAATGAAGGGCTTTGTTTCAAAAAGTCCGGCGGATTGTTTCGTAAATGAAAAACGACTTCGGAATCGCCGACGGCTATATCGTTTTTGATAATGAAATTGCGTAAGAGGGTTTCCTCGATCATTTGATTCCATATCTGATCGCTGATCATTTCCATTTCCGATTCAGATAAAGACTCGCCGTCTTTTTTCTGCTGCATTTGCTGAATTTGATTAAAGTACGCGGTCTGAAAATCGGCATAACGAATGTCGTCGCCGTCGATCTTACCGATAATACCGCGCGTGGTACGGGCCGTATCGGAATAATTAGCGCCCCATTCGATCACGATAAGTCCCACAAAACAAAAGATCAAAACATATAAGAGAAGATGGGTCTTCTCCCTGATTTTCGTCATCATAACAAGATTCTCCTGAAATTCGATTTATAAAAAAGTATTCATATTCCTTTTAGGGATGGCAAAATTACAATAATTCACGTAAAAAAGCAACTGTTTATATAGGATTTTCCGATAAAAAACAAAGGCTGTAAACCTTACATTTACAGCCTTTGCAACAGAAGGAGGAGAGAGATGCCTTATCAAAAGTGATAGGTCAGATTAATCTGAGGCCCTCGGATCGGCTTATCGCCAAAACCGAACGCATCGTCGTGTTCCCTTTTTTGATAACTGGCGCCTATACCTATAAAATTGAGATCTACTCCAAGCCGGCCATCGAAAAATAAAGCTTCGATACCGAGGCCTGCGCCGAGTTTCAAATATTTGCGAACTCTATCCAGACTGTATGAGCCTGTTGTTTCGTCATAGATGCCGTTGATCTTGCGATCATAGAAGTAACTTCCGCCTACAACCGTGTACACCGCGATGCGATTTGTTATGCGGCTAAACGCATATTTTAAAGATAACCCCGTATTAAAATCACTGTTGCTTTTTTGGGCAACGCCGCCGATAACAAAAAGAGTTGAAAAATTTCGTGAGATATTCCTTTCATACGAAATGCCGATGCCGCTCACATTACCGGCTGCAAATCCTATTCTGTTATTTAAAACCAAAGCATGCGGCTTTTCTGATAAACCCAATTCATCTTCCTGAGAAAATGCAATTTCTGAAACGAAGGCCAGCGCTACTGCGGCCATGGTTAATTTGATTAAACTTTTCATAAAACGTTTCCCTCTTAAAGTAGTTAGTTGTTTTCTTAGCTAATAGAACAGCAAAGCCTCTGCCAAAGTTATTTTTAGAATTTACAATGGATTATACGTCACGTGTAAGTGTGATTTAGGTCACAGTGTGAAATGGGGCTACAGTTAACTTTGGTAGAAATGAATAAGTCAGGAGGGGTGTTGCACGATCAGAACGCTGTTCAGGCCATTATAATGATCATTTTCTTTCAAAGGATTTAGAGAGTCCTCTTCCCAGCGTTTGTCATCGATTAGAAACTTGTATTGGTAACTGCCATCGGATAATAATGGAATATCAATCCGCCAGAGCCCTTCTTCTACTTTGTGCAGCACGATCATATCCTTCTGCCATGCGGTGAAATCGCCGACCAGTGTAACTTTTTTTGCATGATGATCATGATAATAAAATACGATACGGTGCTGCAAAATTTTCGGCGAGATGTCGACCATACGGAGATGTGTTTCCTCCAATGCTCTTTGAACGCAGGCGCGTGCAGTGATCAAGCCATAGCCTTGTTTTTCCGGAATAATGTCGGGTAATCTTCGCGCCGTGGTTGTCAGTATCATCTTGATAAGTGAAGGCGTTAATTTGGGATTAGCCTCCAGCATCTGTGCAATGATCGACGAAACGATCGGCGCTGCAAAAGAGGTTCCATCCACATGCTGGTAATGCGGCGCGAAAAACTTTTCAGCTGTTAGTCTCTCGATTATTGCTTTTTTTATCTCTTTTGGTTTCTTATCAAGCAATGTCCGATCCAGCTTCGTCTTTTTAATTAGTTTTCTGAGTTTTGACTTGAGTTCTTTTAACGGCAACTTCAACAACGCATGCAATGCTTGCGATTCATCATAAATTACATTTTCCAATAACATCGGCGCTGGCAGTAATCTGCTCGGTGCGACAATCTCAGGCTTCATAAATCCGTCCGTCGTTCTACCGAAAGAGGATCCGTAATCTGTGATCTTATTTTCATCCAACAAATTATTATCATCAATTCCGCCGACCGTGATAACATCGGGGCAACTGGCCGGGGGTATAACTCCTTTCGTCGGATTATTCCCGGCAGCCGCGACAACGGTAATTCCAAGTTGATTCAGTTGTTTTATGACTTTGCAAATACGACTTCGTTTACTCGATTCATTACGATCACCGCCCAGCGAAATATTGACTATTCGAATACGGTACTCCTTATGATGCTTGAGTATCCATTGTAACGCCTTCAATATTGCCCCGGATCGGATAGTCTTGCCGTCAAAGGCCTTGATTAATACGACCGACGCATCGCTTGCAATTCCACGGTAATATCCTTTTGAAGAATTGCCGCTGCCGCACGCAACGCAGGCGACCATGGTTCCATGCCAACTGGAAGCCCGAACCAATTCAAAATCCGATTCTTTAAATTTTTCATCCGTCACATCGACCATCTTCAGAATGCGCGACTCGGGTTTCGCCAGGGCGGGATGCGGGTAAAATCCGCTGTCGATAAATGCGATGGTCACACCTTTACCAGTGTACATCGTGTCTGCATTGACACGAAGATAAACAGGAATAATGACGTAGTCTTTACGCGGGGGTTTTTTGTGAGGCATGGTGAAACGGGATTAAAATAAAAGTAACTGTTCAGGATTTTATGCCACTAAGACACTAAGCCACGAAGATTCACAACAAAACACATTGTTTTTTCTTCGTGTTTCCGCCTGTGGCGGAGTTTTCGTATCTTTGTGGCAATTTTTCAATGGTAGCTGAGTAATTACAAAGTGCAATTTATAATCTGTGAATCTGTGGCAACTTTATTTTACTTTAAAACTACTGAGGTGTTACAAATAAAAAACCATGGTACGGGAGGCACCATGGTTTAAAGATTCAAATAATTAGGTCTTAAGGATTAATAACCCTCTTCCAGTTGGATCATTTTCTGTTTCCGGATAGCGCGCATGCGGTCCGCTTTTTTTCTTTCGCTGGGCTTTACATAATGCGCCGTATCACGCAATGTGCGCATCAAACCGGACTGTAAGCATTTTCTCTTAAACCGTTTCAAAGCTTTGTCAAATGATTCATTTTCGCCGATCTGAACCGTGATCATAAACTCTCTCCTTGCTCTTGGGTTGTATATTATAAACTTATATAAAAACAGGGTTTAGCAATTCTTCGAAAAACCATGCTAAATTTAATAAATTAATGCGCAAAAGCAAGGAAAAATTGTGAAATAAGGAGCGTTAATAATATGGAAAATAAAAAACCCCGGGGTTGCCCGGGGTTTGAAAACTCAATCATGAAATCTTCTTATTTGAGACGAATCAAAATACCTAAGTTAATTCCCATCGTCGTTTCCTTGATTGCGCTTGGACCGGTTTTGTCGAATGCAACTTCTCCATAAACCGCTCCACCTTCCATCGGCCAATACTTGACGCCAACAGAGCCGCCAAATGTCAACGGAGCATCGTCTCCACCTGCTTTCCCTAATAAGCCATCGCCGAGGCCGAAATTCACATGAGCACCTGCGTACGGCCACATTTTGTCTTTAACCATAAAATGATACTTGCCATTTACGTCTACTGCTGCACTAAATTTGTCAAAAGGTGCGATTGCGCCATCGCCGCCGTACTTCAAAACTTGAATGCCGCCGCCGACTTCGATCGCATCATTGATAAAGTAACCTACTCCAACAGCAGGTCCGATAGTGGAAACTTTGGCTTCGGACATGTTTTGCCAAAGAACTCCGCCTAGGCTAAATTCGGTCACACCTTTGGACTGGGCAAATGCGCTAGTAGCCATAGCCATCATCGCGACTAACGATAGAATCATCGTTAATTTCTTCATCTTCGTACTCCTTAAGTTAGTTATTAGGTACATTCCTCCGAAACTTCGGAAGAAAATTTACGACGCTGTTATATGACAGCAGTTAATTACATGTAAATGAACAATTTTTAGTTTAGAAAATGTACATCTGGAGATATATAAAGTCAAGCTGTATTATTTGTCAATAAAAGTGTTTTTAGATGTTCTCTGGATTGATTATATTAATAATACGTATGCACCGTATACTGAAAAAAATTACAATTGTTTCGATTTTTCTGTTGCTCACATCCTGTGGATCACACAGTCAGGATATTCCGTTAACGATTATTTATACTAATAACAATAACGGCAATATACTCGAATGCGAGTGCGAAGATCTTCCCTATGGCGGACTGGCAAGGCGTAAAACGGTATTCGAACAGATTCGTAAAGAAAATAGAAACGTCATAACGCTTGATGCGGGCGATTTCCTGGATCAGTTCGGCACCAAACCGGAACAAGACGAACTCGTCATTACATTGTATGAAGAACTCGGTTATGATGGGATCAATATTGGCGACAACGAACTGGCAAATGAAAATACATTCTTAGAATCTAAAATACTTTCGTCTAAATTGCCGCTCATTTCCACTTCGATGGCAGATAGGAATGGAAAAAAAATAACGAAACCTTATGTCATTAGAGCCGTTTCTAATATCCAAATTGCTCTGATCGGATACACGCCTAAGTCCAGCTTTCGATATTTCCCCGAATGGAAGAAACTTGAAATAAAGATCGAAAATGAACGCGAAAAATTACGGCAAACGTTGGCAGAAGTTAAAGAAAAATCCGATATGATCGTGTTGTTATCCAACTCCGGGGATGATGAGGATTACCGGCTAGCTAAATCTTTTCCAATGATCGACGTGATTATCGGCGGGCACAACCAGGTAGAGCTTGAAGAACCTGTCCAAATCGGCAAAACGATCATCGTTCAGGCCGGAGGCAATGGCGGTTACGTTGGCAAACTGGAGCTTATCTATTCCAATAGAAAAGCCAAAGTCGTGCATAACAAGTTGATCCCGCTGGACAAAAATGTCAAAGATGATTCAAAATTGAAGAAGACCATTGATGATTTTCTCTCTCACTCTAAGTACAAGTAGCCAACGGCTTAATACTCCGTTCAACATCCTGATTAAAAATTGACTTTCAAAACCTATTTATGTAATATGCGAATAATCAGCGGAAATCTATAAACACACGAAATAACGCGAATTCATGAGTCAGATAAATTCAAAAAAAGTTCTATTCAACCTGCCGGTATTGAATGATCCCAATCCGTCTGAACAAATTCATTTGAAAGACATACGGGCAAAGAAAATCAACATTGTTTCGCTCGGATGCCCAAAAAATCAGGTAGATTCCGAGGTTATTCTGGGTAATTTGAAACAGTCAATCATTGTTGACAAAGCGGAAGATGCCGATACGATCGTAATTAACACCTGCGGTTTCATCGAAAGCGCAAAAAAGGAATCCATTGACACTATTTTTGAAGCGATTCGATTAAAAAAAGAATTTGAAAAAAAAGGAATAAAGAAAGAGATCATCGTTACCGGATGTCTCTCGGAGCGTTATAGAACGGAACTAACCGCATCCATGCCGGAAGTAGATTCGTTTTATGGCGTGCATGAATTTGATAAAGTGACTGAACGTATCGAAGGCCATTATCAACAAATTTCATTCACGGAACGCGTTCTCCTCAATCAGAAACACTACGCTTATTTGAAGATTTCTGAAGGCTGCAATCAGCGTTGCGGCTTTTGTTATATTCCCATGATTCGTGGAAATCTTGTAAGTAAATCTATAGATCAAAATTATCGTGAAGCGGTCTTACTTGCCGATCGCGGCGTCAAGGAACTGATCTGTGTTTCACAAGACACTTCGTCGTATGGATACGATTTAGACCGAAGCGCGCCGAATCTGAAGCGTAACTTTAATTTGGTACAGCTTCTCAATACCTTATCGACCGTTGAAGGTATTGAATGGATCCGTGTCATGTATTTATATCCCTCATTGTTTTCTGATGAACTCATCGAATGTATCGCTCAAAATCCAAAAATTTGCAAATATATTGATTTGCCTGTACAACACATCTCAGATAATATGCTGAAATCTATGCGGCGTAACACATCAAAAAAACAAACATCGGGCTTATTGCATAAAATCAAACAACGAATCCCTGAATTGGCTTTAAGAACTTCGATGATCGTCGGTTATCCCGGCGAAACGGAACAGGATTTTCAGGAACTATGCGATTTTGTAACGGAATTTCAGTTCGACCGGTTAGGGGTTTTTGTCTATTCGCGCGAAGAAGGAACTTATGCCTTTGATCTCAATAAGCAAGTACCCGAAAAAGTGAAAAAAGAGCGGTATAATAAATTGATGAATCTGCAACAAACCATATCGCTAAATAAAAACTTGGCTAAAATTGATAAAACGTGCCGTGTTCTGATTGACATCAAAGACGGTGAACGCTACGTTGGGAGGACACAATACGATGCCCCGGAAATTGATAACGAAGTAATCATTGAAACCGATCAATCTCTGCAGATAGGAAATTTTGTGAATGTTCACATCACCGATGCCTCGGAGTATGACCTTTTTGGAAAACCTGTTTAATGTTTATTGAAGGGAGTATAGCGTGAAATTCTTTAGACTTGCGACACTGATAATCGCGATGTTCTTTTTTGCTTCGTTGCTGCAAGCCCAGACTGATCCCGGACGATCCACCGGGGGGCCATTCTTTTTTGTTGACGCCGCTAATGTTGCGTCTAAAGAAGTATCCAAAGGCCGAATCGAGGTTTTTGTAAAGGTTGCATTTAGTGAATTGCTCTTCACGAAGTTCCAATCAACTCTCTTCCGCTCCCAATATGAAATCACTTACCTTTTATACGACAAAAAAAATAACCTCATTCAGCGTGAAATTCAGGATAAAGAAATCATTACCGACAAATATTCCGATACCGAATCAGACCTTCGATTTCATTTCAGCCGGCTAACTTTAAACGTTGAACCCGGCGACTACACTCTGACCACAACCATTACGGACAAGGAAACTCAGAAATTTGGGCAAAGGAAGTTAAGTATTCCCGTTAAGACATTCCGCGAAAAACCCATCGGTATCAGCGATCTTATTTTTGCCGATAGAATCCAGAAAGACAGCCTCTTGGATATTGTCAATATCGTACCGAATGTTTTTAAGAGTTTTGATAATGAATTTAAGCGGTACCTTGTATATTTCGAAATCTATGACAGCAAGTTCTCTGCAAAAAGAGACAGTGCAGATAGGTCACCCGCGGAAAAAGAAACTATCAAGATAAAATATAAGGTACTTGATAAGAACCAGAATGTGATTGTCGCCGATTCCACTGAACAGGTGGTTTCGCAATTTCAAACTTTTAGTTCCGTTGAAATTGATAAAAAGGATATCAGCTACGGAAAATATATTCTCGATGTTGTCGTAAGTCGTGCGGGGCAGCGGGCTTCAAGTAAAGCTATTTTTGACGTGCGTTTGTCCACATTCACGTCTCCTTCGATGACTTCGACTGCTTTTGATCTGGATATTGCGATCAAACAACTTCGTCACATAACACGTAATATTAATATCGGTAAAATTCTCAAAGGTACGCAGGCGGAAAAGGGCAAGTTCTTTGAGGAGTTCTGGAAAACCAAGGACCCTACACCGGAAACGGAACGCAACGAACTCATGGAAGAATACTACCGCCGGATTGATTATGCGAATCGGTATTTTTCATCCGGTTACAGGGAAGGGTGGGATACCGACCGCGGAATGGTTTTCGTTGTGATGAACGGACCGGACGACATTGAAAGACATCCGTATGACTCCGATGCAAAACCGTACGAAATCTGGTACTTTTATGAGGCAAATTTGAAATTGGTTTTTGTTGACTTCTCAGGTGTCGGTGATTATGAATTATATAATCGGCAGGAGTTTGAAAGTTATATACTTTTGCACCGTTAAATGAAGGCCAAACATTTTTTTCTGACGGGTTTACCATTCGTCGGTAAGACTACCGCTTTACTTCGTTCTCTTCAATTATTGGATCAGGCTGAAGGGTTTGTTACTCAAGCTGTGGAATTGGACGGCAAAAGAATCGGGTTAAATATTATCAACTCACATCAGCGGATATTCAAATTCGCCTCATTGGATCTTAACTCAGCTCATCGAAGCGGCAAATATTCAGTTGATATAGCCGCTTTAAATACGGCAATAGGCGAAGTTTTCGATAATCGCGGTAAGGCAAAATACATATATATTGATGAAATCGGCACTTTATTTTGTCAATCTCCATTTTTCATTGATAGAGTTAGCTCACTTCTTGAATCACACACCCTGATCGGCGTCATTGCCAAAAAAGGCCATTCCTTCGTCAAAGAAATTCATCGAAGACCGGATTGCTGTTTTACAGAGGTAACGGCGGACAATCGGGACGACATACCAAATACGATCATGAAAAAAATAACAGGAAACGAATATTTTGAAGAAAACTGAAAAACCAAAAACGCGTTGCGGATACGTCGCCATTATCGGCAGGCCCAATGCAGGTAAATCCACATTACTCAACCAACTGCTTGATTTCAAATTGTCCATCGTTACGGCAAAACCGCAAACAACGCGCCAGCGTATACTCGGCATAATGAATGAGGACAATGTCCAGATCATTTTTCTGGATACACCGGGCTTGATTAAACCTAAATACGCTCTTCAAACTGCGATGATGAAGATTGCCGATCAGGCGATTCAAACATCGGATATTTTGCTGGTAATGATTGACGTCACATCTGAAGAAGACTCGGATTTTGTACTTGAACTTTTCCAAAACGCACTCAAAAACTTAGACCTACCAAAAATACTTTTGCTCAATAAAGTCGATCTTGTGCCCAAAGAGCAATTATTACCTTTAATTCATCGGTTTCATGCAGTTGGAGTTTTTAAAGAAATCATTCCAATTTCCGCATTAAATAATGACGGTGTTGATATCGTCAAAAAGAATTTGATCGACCTTCTGCCTTTTGGAGAGAGGTTCTACCCTGAGGACACCCTGACCGAACAGCCTGAAAAATTCTTTGTCAGTGAGATCATCCGCGAAAAAATTTTCTTGTATTACGGCAAGGAAGTACCTTATTCCACTGACGTTATAATCGAAGAGTTTAAAGAAAGAAACGATTCAAAGGACTTCATCCGCGCAACTATAATCGTGGAACGTCAATCCCAAAAAGTCATTTTGATTGGGAAAAACGGGGAAGCGATTAAACGAGTTGGAGAAGAATCCCGAAAAGATATTGAGAGGTTTCTTGACCGAAAGGTTTTTCTGGAGTTATGGGTCAAGGTCAAGGAGGACTGGAGAAAAAACAACACCGTATTAAAAAATTTAGGTTATTTGTAATATCGTAATGAATAAGCACGTTGTTGCAGTTATTTTTGTTTTTATTTTAGATATCGGTTGTACGCAACATCACAACACACCCGAATTCACTGCAAAACTATTCGTTCGTGATTACTTTCTTGCCGAAGGACGTTCTCATGTATTGAAATACACCTCCGGGAATGCCAACAAAAAAATTATATCAGAAAATGAATATTTCAATGATCAGAAATTACAAAAGGTTGAGATTGAAAGGCCGTCCCTCTTCTTATTGACCGATTCAATATCGATGGACTTGAATAGCATTCAATTCACGTTCTCAATTTGTTACGAGAGTAATATTTTAACCACACAAAACATGTTTGTAACGATGATTAAAGATAACGATACTTGGAATGTTTCAGATTATCATTTTGCCGGTCAGGAGAATTATGATCTCCGTTGATCATGCATTAAGAATAGTTTTGGATACCGCACAGGTATTACCCGTGCGGTCTATTTCCATTACGGAATCCGTAGGGCTGGTGCTCGGTGAAAATATCATATCAAGTGAAAATATACCGTCGTTTGACAATTCCGCTATGGACGGTTATGCCGTTCGTTTCATCGATGTGCAAAACGCTTCGCGCGAAAACCCGGTCACGCTAAAAGTCGTCGACGTTCTTCCCGCTGGTAAGGTCTCACAAAAGCATCTCGAAGAGCACGAAACCATTCAGATTATGACCGGCGCCCCGCTGCCCAGTGGAGCCGACGCGGTAGTTATGGTTGAGCAGACTGAAAAAAAAAATGATAACGAAGTGCTTTTCTTCTCACCTGTTCAAAAAAACGAACACTGTCGCAAAGCCGGAGATGATATTAAAGCCGGACAGGTAGTTTTTCAAAAGGGCCGGCTCATCAAACCTTACGATGTAGGTGTTCTTGCCTCAATCGGGAAATCTACGATTCAAATCAATCCAAAACCAAGCATTGCCATCCTTTCTACCGGCGATGAATTAGTAGGAATTGACGAACCCTTGCCTCCGGGCAAGATCCGATCGAGTAATAACTATACCTTGCGCGCATTGATTGAGAAAATGGGTATGACGGCGGTTGATCTCGGTATCGCCAAGGATACGTTACAAGACACCGAGAAAAAACTTATGAGCGCGTTTTCAGCCGACATTGTTTTGACTTCCGGCGGTGTTTCTATGGGCGAGTTTGATTATGTAAGGGAAGCGTTAGAAAAACTCGGAGTTGATATCAAATTCTGGAAGGTCAAACAAAAGCCGGGTAAGCCTCTGGTTTTCGGAAACTATCAAAATAAACTTTTTTTTGGATTGCCAGGAAATCCGGTCAGCTCTATAGTCTGTTTTGAATTGTTTGTTGTTCCTGCAATTAAGAAAATGTCAAATGTCGATTATTATACGCCGAATAGCGTAAAAGCAGTCAGCTCTGTTCAAATTCCGAAAAAACCGGGATTACGTTATTTTTTACGCGGAATACTTTGTAAGAATGAAAAAGGCTTTACCGTATCACCAATGAACAATCAGAGTTCGGGAGTTATGTCCTCACTCTCGTATGCTAATTGTCTTATCGATATTCCCGAAGAAGCAGGCAACATAGAACCCGGCCAAGAAGTTACTGTCATCTTGCTTGACCGGCAAACACTCCACGAACTGATGTGTATTTAATCATGTCCTCCGAATTCAGTTTACAGCCTCTCGAATTTGATAAAATCAGAGAACAGTTATTACGTTATATTCTCACCGATATGGCATCAGAGAGAATCGAGACTCTGGCGCCATTGTATGATTTCGAAACGATTGAAAAAAACCTGAACGAACTTGTTGAGATGTCCGACTTGTTAAAATATGACGATGCATTTCCGATTGACCAACTCAAAGATGTGCGGGACTCCTTTCGAAAACTTGGAACACTGGGCATATTCTTGAACCCGGACCAATTTAACCAGGTATTACTCACACTGCAAACGGCACGAAAAATAAAATCTTATATTAAAAGCCGTGGCGACAAATATCCTCTTCTATTCAAACTGACTGCGCCCCTTCAGAATTATTCCGACATTGAAGATGCCATTTCATCGGCTCTTGACGAAAATGGCGAGGTCAAGAACAATGCAAGTTCGCGGCTTAGACAGATACGAAGAGACCTTGAAACAAAATCGTCCCACATACGCAAAAAACTCGAATCCCTTTCACGGCAATTTGCTTCGGAGGGTTATTCACAGGATGCCATCGTTACGATGCGTGGCGGGCGAATGGTAATTCCGGTCAAAGAGGAATACAAAAATATAGTTAAAGGATTCATTCATGACGAATCCTCCAGCGGCCAGACTGTATTTATTGAACCCGCTGAAGTGTTAGAGCTCAATAATGAATTACGAAAACTCGCAATGGACGAGGCTCGCGAGATCGAACGAATTTTACTGCAAATTGCTGATGTAATTCGCCCGCATTTGGACACCCTAAAATACGCAATGGAAATTCTAGGCGATATTGAGTTCCTGTACGTTCGAGGCCGGTTTGCCAATTTTCTGAATGGCGTTAAACCGCATTTAAATGAAACCGGGCACCTCCACATCAAGCAAGGGTTACACCCTCTCTTGTTTCTGAAAGAACTTAATAAATTACCGGCAGACCGGCGTGGTGTAGTTCCGCTTGATCTTGAACTCGGCAGTTCACCGGAATCAGGACGTACGCTTATTATTTCCGGACCGAATGCCGGAGGTAAGACGGTTGCGCTCAAAACTATCGGGCTTTTTGCCTTGATGAACCAGTCAGGACTGCTAATCCCTTGCGCGATCGGGACTCATTTGAGCGTATTTGATCAGATATTCGCAGATATTGGCGACGATCAATCAATAGAGAATGACCTTTCAACGTTTTCTTCACACGTTCAGCATCTTTCTGAAATGGTAAATAAAGTTACACAGAAATCACTTATTCTGATCGACGAAATAGGCAGCGGAACCGACCCGAAAGAAGGGTCTTCGCTTGCCATTGCCATCCTGGATTATTTTAACAAAAAGCAAGCTGTGTCGATCGTCACTACGCATCATGGCGAGTTGAAAGCATTTGCTCATGACACGGATGGAATTGAAAACGGGTCAATGGAATTTGATCATGAAACCCTGCAACCCACCTATGTCTTTCGCCCTAAAATTCCAGGAAGCAGCTATGCTTTTGAAATATCGAAACGCATCGGCCTTCATCCTGATATTATTGCAAAGGCAAAAGAAATTTCAGGCACTGAAATACTAAGATTAGAGAATCTGATTCAGGAACTGCAGACCCAGATTAAGCGATACGAAACACTGTTTACTGAAGTAAACCGAGAAAGGGCAGGTCTTGAGGGCTTGACGAAACTTTACGATGATCGTATTAAAGATCTGAAGACTAAGGAGAGAAACCTCAAACAAAAATCTTTGGAAGAGACTCAAAAAGTCCTTCAGGAGGCAAATAAAAAGATAGAAGCAGTCGTTCAGGAAATCCGTTTATCCAATGCCGATAAAGAAATAATAAAAAAATCCAGAAATTTAATTCGTGAAGAAAACGCGTTTGTTCAGACTGAATTGAAGGCCATAAAAGAAATTGATGTCTTGCCGCTTGAACATCCGGACAAATTGCAAAAAGGCGATAAAGTATTTATTCCAAGCATGGGTGTTGAAGCTACGGTACTAGAGAGCCCGGATGAGTCTAATCATGTGCTGTTGGGAACAGGCAGTATTTCTATCAAAATTAATACTAACCTGTTATCCAATGCTAAAACTGAAAGCGAAGAAAAATCCGAATCTCTGCCGCGGCAGCATATTAACTGGAATACGGATGATATTAAAAACCAAATTGATTTGCGCGGCCTGACAGCAGAAGAAGCGATCTATGAGGTTGACGCGTATTTAACGGATGTTCTTATGCTTGGTTTCAGGGAGGTTACTCTGGTTCACGGAAAAGGCGATGGAATTCTTCGAAAGAAAATTGGCGAGTTCTTAAAGCGTGATCCCCGTATAAAACATTTCCGTTTGGGCCAATGGGGTGAAGGCGATACCGGCGTGACGGTGGTGGAAATAAAAAGTGAGTGATTTATTCATCCCATAAACCTTTAAAAAAGCTGTCATAAAAGTCTAAAGTCACATTTATTACCGAAGGCGCTTGTTTGGTTTGATTTGCTAATGAAAACAAAGTTTGTATCTTCGCAAAAAACACTTTAACGTCCGGCTCAGCCTGAATCTCCATATCATAATCGATCATGATGTCCGATAGCATGGAAAGAAAATAGGCTACTTCAATTTCTTCATATATAAACCTTTCAAGGAGTTTGCGAAGAGTTCGCCTAAATACCTTTGCCCTATCTTTTTCCGAAGTAACGACATCACCTTTAATTGTTTCCCGGATTTTATAAATATATTCCCGAGTCAATTCTTGCTCTGTTTTTCCCGCCAATTCCATAAGATATTTTTCGATGTAATTTTTTCTACCGCGTTTGCTTTGGGAAACTATCAACATCGGAGCTGCTGCATTAATAAGATCTTTGGGTGAAATATAACCCAACAGAAACTGATCCAGCATTTGCACCGTTTGTTTCTTAAGGCTGGATTTCTTTTCGTTTGAAGACGCTCTCATGGCACGTGCCTAATAAATATGCCTTCAGGCGGTCATTGCCACTTCTGAAGACCACTTTTGTAGGGTTCTTAAAACTATTTTAAGGCTGGGGTCTCCACGCAGGATAATAAGCTTTGTTATCCCCGCTGATCAATTTTCTTTCGTTCAGTCCATTTCGCCCTATGATGTAGATATAGCTACGCGGTTTTGATGTCGATCCACCTCTTTTTGCGAATACAATTTCATTTCCATCAGGGGACCAGGACGGATCATAGTTATTACCTGATGTAGTCACAGTATCAAGATTCGCTCCATTTGGATCCATGGTATACACCTGAAGTGAATCGTTCCCATTTGCCCACATATTGGAAAAAAAAGAAATGCGATCCGCAGAAGGCGAAAACCGCGGGCGGGAATTTATCGTGGCGTTGTTGTGGGTTAATTGGATCTTATTCGACCCATCGGAGTTCATAACCCAAATTTCCTCATTCCCGCTTTTTTTCGATGTATATACTATTTTTGTTCCGTCCGGGGAAAAAGAAGGATAGCAAAATATATCAATTTTGTCATTTAAATCGGTTAATACCGTTGGCAGTGTATCCCCGGTAAGCGTATCAGAAATATCGGTGATGAATATGTTGAAAACACTATCGCGATCAGATATAAAAACAACCTGATCAGTTAGGAGGCTCCAGTCGGGACGCATATTTAAGGTGCCGTAATGAATACCGTTTGAATCGATTACGTACGGACTAAATGTCACCTGAGTAAATGCATTACTAAAGCTATCCATGTTCACAATATATACGTTAGTGTGGAATGGGTACCCTGTCTGCGTACTAACAAGCATGTTAGTATATGTAAATTTTCTGCCGTCCGGTGACCAACTCGGATCGAGCGTTCCGTTGTTGTTACCCAAACTAATGCTATACACTTGATCAAACGTAGTATCCTGTACGGCATAAATCCGCTGAGCTCCGGAATTTTCAGATACAAACAAAATGTCAATCTGGTTTTTTGTGAGATCAATAAATTTTTCTGTAGTCGGGTTACTATCACATGCATTTACCGTTAATATTATGCCTATAATCACAACAACAAAACATATTCTAAACATTCCTGGCTCCTTTGCTATGGTTTTAAACGATGAATCATTCTTGCAAACGGTATGGTTTCACGGACATGCTGCAAGCCACAGATCCACGCAACTGTTCTCTCCACACCAAGACCAAAACCTGCATGCGGAACAGAGCCGTATTTGCGTAAATCTAAATACCAATCAAATGCCTCCATCGGCAAATTATGTTCTTTTATTCTTGAAACAAGCATATCATAATCATCTTCTCGCTGGCTTCCCCCGATAATTTCTCCGTAACCTTCAGGCGCCAATACATCCATCGCCAAAGCTTTATCGGGCTCGTTTGGATCGCGTTTCATATAAAACGCTTTTATTGCCGACGGATAATGGTGCACAATGACCGGCCGATCAAATCTTTCCGATATGGCCGTTTCATCCGGAGAGCCAAAATCGTTACCGTATTCAAATTTTAACCCAGCTTCCTCCAGAATTTTGACCGCCTCATCATAATGAATTTTGGGAAATGGCGCTTGAACATTCTGAAGCTTCGTCGTATCGCGGCCAAGTGTTTTCAATTCCTCAGCGCGTGTTCTTAAAACTGTTTGAACGATATATTCAATGAAATCTTCCGCTAACTCCATGTTCTCTTTTAATTCATTAAAAGCCACTTCAGGTTCAACCATCCAAAATTCCGTCAGATGCCTGCGTGTCTTGGATTTTTCAGCTCGAAAGGTTGGGCCGAAACAATATACTTTTCCGAGCGCCAATGCGCCCGCTTCTGCGTATAATTGACCGCTCTGAGTTAGAAATGCTTTCGTATCAAAATAATCTGTTTCAAATAAAGTAGAAGTTCCTTCGCAAGCCGCAGGCGTAAATATCGGCGTATCGACTAACGTAAACCCCCTGCCGTCAAAAAAATCCCGAATCGCTTTGATAATGGTATGACGCACTCTTAGAATGGCATGTTGATTTTTTGAACGAAGCCAAAGATGTCGATAATCCATTAAGAACTCAGGTCCATGTTCTTTCGGTGTAATAGGAAAATCGACCGATTGCCCGATAAGTTTGACATCTGTCACCTGCAATTCATAACCCCCCGGAGCCCTTTCATCTTTCTTGATTTTCCCAATTACCGACAACGAAGCTTCCTGGGTTAATTTATCTGCCGTCTCAAATATTTCTGCGCTTACGCCCGGCTTATAAACGGTTGCCTGAATCACGGCCGTTCCGTCCCGTACAAGTAGAAATAATAATTTTCCACTCGAACGTTTGTTATATAACCAGCCTCTAAGAATCACATCCGAACCATCCGGAATTTTATGCTGAAAAATATCCTCAATATACACGCGATCAGTCATCCTAATCTCTCCTCTTGTGTCGTTATTTAGCTACACGGTCCTGCCAACGGGAATCGCTGAGTTCGCCACGGGCATTGGAATGCAGTAGTTGTTGAATACCTGATTCTGTCAAATCGGCAAAGACAAAAATGGTTTGTGCGGGTTGGTCTTTTAATTGAAAATAATACCATAGCTGATACGGTTTTTTGTCGGATTCAAATTCATGTTTCTCGATCTGCGCGGGAGGGCCATAGACCATGTATACCCTGCCCAAATCCGTTTTCCATCCTTCACGGTTAGGTGTTGAAAATTTCATATTTGCGTCTTCATATCGCTTGTAATAGTCCATAAGAAGCTCGTTGGATTTAGTTCCGGGGGATGGGTCGCGCTCTTTCCAGAAACGGTCTAAGAATTTCTTCTTTCCTTCTAATTCAAGTTGTGAATAGATTTTTGTGTCATCCGTTCTTCCGACAATAGTTAATATGTTTCCTGCCCGAACAGCTCCTTGCGCATCCAAATCTTTGAAGAAGGAGTCATCCGCCTGTGTTTCATAAATAGACTCACCGTCACGGTAAATAGCAAACAACTTTTTTGATTGTGCAATCTTTTTATTCGAGTTGTCGGTCACGCGAATAATCAAGTTATAACGGCCGCTTTGGATTGAGATGATATTCAACGAATGAATGATTATGGCTGTCTTGCCCGCCTTGTTAAATGTTTTTGATGGAAATTCTTTAATAACGCTTCCGGCTTCATCCGTTAATATAAAATCTGCGACATATGAATTATTAGCTCCGCCTTCCTCAAAATCTAAATTATAAACTTCAGAATAAAAAGTTAACCGAGGCAAATTGCTTCCATAAAATTTCGTCGGGTTTGGAAAAATCGTGTAGCCGTTCTTAACAAACATATCGTCATTATTTCCGCCCTTCAACGCCTGAGTTGCTAATTCAATCTGGCTTAGGTTCAGCTGCTTACCTGTATAATCAGGAATATCCATTTCTTCGGAGTAATTGCCGGTTCTGGTCTTCTCATTTTCATCTTCGATCAATATCGTTAATTTATATTTGCCGGGTTTGACCGCAAAACTGTTCTCAAAAATGATTGGAATATTCTTGGCCGTGTCGCCGGCTGTAATGTTGTCGTCAATATTCATCGTCCATTGTTTTTCGAAAATGCTCTTTGGGTCGCTTACGTCCGTAAATGTGACACGAACAGTGAAACCGGCTATAAACACCGTGTCTTTTGGAACAAAAGTAAATTGATTCCGTTCTGAAAAAAAATGCAACTGCGTATAAGTTACGCTTTGATCACTCAACATTTTGAAACATGTAACGTCCGTATAAAATCTTATCGTGCCTTCGCTTTGATTCTCTTTCGCTTCTAATGTATTACAACCAATACCTGCGATTAGAATGAAATAAAAAGTAGTCTTTAGAAAAAACCGCATACTTGCCTCCTGATTATTTTGCGAGAAATTACAGATGTTTTGAAATCGCGCTTAGAATTTCGCGCTTTCCTTCGCCCGATTGAGCGGAAGCCGGGATAAGATTCATCTTAGAATATACCTCGGATTCACCTAATTGTTTCAGGTTTTTTTGACGTTGCGAATGCGACAGCTTGTCTATTTTGTTCACAACAAGTGCACTCGGAATTCTGTGATAATTTAGCCATTCGGCCATCTGAAGGTCCGATTTCTGCGGTTCTAACCGCGCATCAATGATCTGAATTACCAGTTTTAGCCTGTCATTTCCGGTTATCCATTCGTCTATAAATCTTTTCCATGCCAATTTTAATTTTTCAGGAACTTTTGCGTATCCATAGCCCGGCGCATCTACAAGATAAAAACCGCCGTTCACGCGATAGTAGTTTAAACATTGTGTCTTCCCGGGCGTGCTGCTGATACGAGCAAGTTTTTTTCCGGTTAGCGTATTCAGCAGAGTTGACTTACCGACGTTTGATCTTCCAAAAAAAGCTATTTCACTCAAGTGCGGTTCCGGCACCTGGTGGTTTCGGTATACGCTGGCTATAAATTCAATCGTCTCTATATTCACAAGCAAACAACTTTTTAAATATGAACGGCTTCACCGTAGGCATCCAGAGCCGCTTCCATCATCGCTTCGGATAGTGTCGGGTGTGCATGAATGGTGTTTCCAATCTCTTTATAAGTCGCTTCCAACGATTTGGCAATACCGTATTCCGCAATCATTTCTGTTGCTTCCGATCCTAATATGTGTGCGCCGAGTAATTCGCCATATTTCGCATCAAAGATCACTTTAACAAATCCGTCGCGTTCATTGATTGCTCTGGCCTTCCCGCTCGCGGAAAATGGAAATTTTCCAACTTTGACCTGAAATCCTTTTTCTTTTGCCACTTTTTCAGTTAAACCGATGCTGGCAACTTGAGGCTGACAATACGTGCAGCCGGGAATCGACGTATAATCTATCGGATGCGTCTCTTTTCCGGCTATTTTTTCTACACAAACAATTCCCTCGTGTGAAGCAACGTGCGCGAGCCACGGAGCGCCGATAATGTCGCCGATAGCATAGACGCCGGTCACATTCGTTCGATAATATTCGTCAACTTTGACCCAGCCTTTTTCTGTTGTGACCCCGATCTTCTCCAACCCTATGTTTTCTATATTTCCCTGAACGCCGATCGCAACCAAGCATTGGTCTGCTTTGATAGTTTTAATTCCGTCTTTTCCGCCGATCGTTAGTGTGACATCGTTGGCGCCGACATCAACCTTATCAACTTTTGTATTTGTATGTATATCGATACCCTTTTTAGTAAATATTTTAGAAAGCGTTTGTGAAATTTCCTCGTCTTCAACAGGTAAAATGCCCGGAAGCATTTCAATTACGGTTACTTTGGCCCCAAAAGTATTAAACAAGTATGCGAATTCGATCCCGATGGCGCCGGCTCCGATGACGGCGATGGATTTGGGGACATCTTGCACAATCATCGCTTCCGTACTGGTCAAAATGCGTTTCCCGTCAGCCTTCAAATTGGGCAACATCCGCGCGCGCGCGCCGGTCGCGATGATAATATGCTTGGCTTTAACTTGCACCGATTCTTTTCCGGCCGTATCCATCACGCTTAATGTACTTTTGTCGAGGAATTTTCCGGTCCCTTTGATGACTTCGATCTTATTTTTTTTCATCAAAAAATCGCCGCCTTTGGAATTGGCCTCGGCCACATCACGGCTGCGTTTGATCACTTGCTTAAAATCAAACCTAAGATTATCGAAGGAATAACCCCAGTCTTTAGCGTGTTTCAAGGTTTCATATATCTCAGCATTTTTCAAGAGCGCTTTCGTGGGAATACAACCCCAATTAACGCAAACGCCGCCGATTTTCTCACGCTCTACTACAGCCGTCTTAAGACCTAACTGTGACGCTTTAATAGCCGCAACATAACCTCCCGGGCCTCCGCCTAATACCACGACATCAAAATTTTTGGTTTCCATTAGAACCTCTTGATTAATACTCTTATTTATTTTATTTTCTATTCATTCGTTGGGATTTGGAAGCTATAAAAATACACCTAAATAATCAATATATAGTTTGCTGTCCAGTCAGACTTGTCAATATAGATAGCGTATAAAGCAGAAAGGATGCACGATGCCCATTTACGAATTCAAGTGTAAAAAGTGCGACACTGAGTTTTCAGAACTATTTTCTTCATCGAAATTTAAGATAACTGACGTCGAGTGCCCAAAATGCCACACGCACGCCGCCGAAAAACTCTTGTCCGTTTTCGCATCCGACACCAAATCATCGGGCGAGTTTGCCGGCTTGAATGCGCCATCATGCGGACATGGATGCGGATGCCATAATTAAATTGGGACGACCGTGCAATCGGAGCAAAATTGGAAAATATTTTTTTTGAGAATTTTCTCGGCCCGCAAGCTGAGAATCATCCGACGCTTCAAAATGCCATTCAGAGAATTCTAGAATGGCACTCTGCGTGGCGGCGCAAGTTTTATCCCGAAGATGCTTCTCTCTATCCGGAAATGTACATGGCGCCCGCTGAGTTTTTCATCACGCTGGATCATTTCCTGAAACGCCTTGAGCAGCAACCCCCCTATTTTTCTCCACGGTATTTCGCGCAAATGCTGAAGGATCCTGCCTTATCTTCGGTCATCGGATATCTGGCCGTGATTCTGACCAACCCGAATAATCACGCTTACGAGGGCGGCCCTGTTACAACGCAAATGGAAATAGAAGTGGTTGACGATCTGCTCAAACTATGCGGATTCCAAAAAGGCTGGGGACATTTATGCAGCGGCGGTTCACTCGCAAACACCGAAGCCATGTGGGCGGTGAGAGATACCTATATCCGAAGATTCAAAAAACCAGGACAGGTTCTTTTCTCCAATATGTCTCACTACTCCTGGAAGCGAATTTGTTCCATTCTTATGATACCGCACTATGGGGAAATTCCTATAAATATCCATTTTAGAATGGATCTGGATAAACTTGAAACCGTTTTGAAGAAAAAACCCACGATGATGGTTGTGGCAAATATCGGAACAACGGGATGCGGCGCGGTGGATGACGTCGAAGGAATACTTACGTTAAGGAACAAGTATAAATTTCATCTGCATTTGGACGCGGCATACGGCGGTTATACGCGCAGCATTCTTCTTAATGAAAACGGCGAAATTCAGAACTTCAATGAGGTCGGTCATATTCTCAAAAAGGATGTGTATCAAAGCCTGATTTCAATGAAGGAGGCGGATTCTATCACTATAGATCCGCATAAACAAGGCTCGACCGGATACGGCTGCGGTGCGGTATTGTACAAAGACGAACGACTCAAAAAAGTAATCTTGAATACGGCGCCGTATACCTACCATGTCAAAAATAAACCCAATATCGGGATGTTTACACTTGAAGGGTCACGGCCAGGCGCAGTCGCTGCAGGCTGCTGGCTGACACATCGCATGATTCCACTCAACAGAAACGGCTACGGGAAGATTATCGGTGAATGCCTGCTCACGGCAAAAGAACTTTCTGAAAGGATCGAGAAGGAAAGCGGCTTTACGCCACTCAATCAACCCGATCTTGATATATTCTGTTTTTATCAAATGCCTTCTGAAAAGCCGGCCTCGATGACAAAGATGAATAAGATTAACCTAGATCATTATGAAAACTTCTCGGTTTTAAATCCGGAGTCAAACTTCATTTTATCAAAATTTGTAATGGATAAGAAGACAGTAAGAGCCATTTTACCAAAAATAAAACGGGATGACAGGCAGTTAGTTGCGCTTCGTTCGGTTTTTATTAAGCACTGGTTGCGTATGGGCCGCCCATCTTATCTTGACCGGCTGCTGGCCACACTCAAAAACAACTTGAAATAATACTTGCTTTTCCCCAACCGGTGTTATACTTTGTTAACAGGTATAACACTATGAATAAAACACTTTTACGAACTACCTTACTGATTTCCGGATTCCTGATCTTTTCCGGTATCCCCCTTAAAACTGAAGTCCGTCCAATAAGTTCGGTTGACAATGAATTAAATTCGTCATTGGACGACCTGTCTTTCTCTGTTTATGATCAGAACGATTTTCATGCTTTTCTTTCCTCCCCGAAAGAAGACTTAACCCTTCAGTACCAACATCAGAAGGTTAGATTCTTAAACCCATACCTTTATCAAAATGCAATAATTAACTATCGTTTTACTCACCTTTTTTATCAAAGCGTTTTAGCCCGTTCTTTCACTTTAGGCAGAACGACCGCCCTCCGCGCGCCTCCTTTTTGTGATCCTCTTTCTTAAACACCATTCTTAAATAAGACTACGTTGAGTTTTAAGCGCTCAACAAACGTTGTTTTTACTAATTTTTAGCTAATGAAATGACTAAGCCGTCGAGCATTATGCGTTCATCCTATTATTTTTTTGCTAACAGGATAAACTGTTACAAAACTAAAACCGCGAAAGTAAAGACCTTATGGAAACATCAGTAGATTGGGTTACAAAAGCAATTATGATTTTAGTATCTATTGCCGTGATCGGTGCATTTGTTCAATTATATATAAAAGCAAGTCAACAACAAAAATTAAAACCTTAACCCCAAACTAAAAAAGGAGATGATTGTTATGTCAATCATGCGAGAAGAAATCAGTCGTACTTTGATTCCCACAAAAGAGCTGTTCGAATCACAGCCGGAATGGATTGAAAAACGCGACCGAGCGGTTAAAAAGCTTTTTAACGGAAACCTGAATGAATTTAATCAATTCCTATCCAAGATTGATCCTGTTACGGAGTGGAAAGATGCGATGGATATCATTGATGCGGAGATTGCAAAACGAAAAGTACGTCCGGACGGTAAGGAAATTACAGGTTTAACTGACGTTCTGTTTAAACGCTATTTTCCGTCCTATTAAGAAAGGTCGGCGATAAGAAAACCCGCGTGAATAAACCCGCGGGTTCTTCCTTATGGCTTGTTAAGGCTAAAATATTCCTTGACTATTCAATGCGGAATTTTTATTTTTCGCATGAAATTAAGGTTTTCTCACTTACAAGCAATGAGGAGCATCTTATGGCCTATATTATTGCGGAACCCTGCGTTGGTGTGAAAGATACGGCATGCGTAAAAGTTTGCCCTGTTGATTGTATCTACGATTCGGAAGGATGGGATCAATTGTACATACATCCGGATGAATGCATCGACTGCGGTGCATGCGAACCCGAATGTCCAGTCGAAGCTATTTTTACCGCTGAAAATACGCCGGAGAAATGGAAATCGTACATTCAGAAAAACGCTGATATGTTCAAACAGTAATCGGCAAAGTTTTTCATAATAAAAAGGCTCGGATGAAAGTCAGAGCCTTTTTTTATTTATATTTGAAAGTATCACGCCTGACAATTAAACCATAAGCAATTACTAAATATTTTCGAGGAGAGTAAAATGACCATTGCAGTGGGATGTGACCACGGAGGATTTCCACTCAAAAAAGCGGTTTTGGAAACCATTGCCAAAGCAGGGCATAAGACTATAGACCTTGGAACAAATTCGACCGACGCCGTTGATTATCCTGATTTTTCTGCAGCCGTTGCAAAATCAGTATTGTCACACCAAGCCGACCGCGGTATTGTGATCTGCGGAAGCGGGGTAGGCGCAACGGTTGCTGCGAACAAGTTCAAAGGCATCCGTGCAGGGTTATGCCATGACACTTTTTCCGCCCGGCAAGGCGTCGAGGATGATGACATGAATGTGCTCACGTTAGGCGCGCGAATCATAGGGCCGCTCCTGGCCATCGAGATTATCCAGGCGTTCTTAAAAGCGCAATTTTCAAATGCTGAGCGACACTTGCGCCGGTTAAATAAAGTAAAGGGGTTTGAGGAGCATTTTGGTCACTAGTTGTTGAATAAAGGAATATAAATGGAAAAACCATACCCGCCGATTTATTACTCCGATTATCTGCATCTTGAACGATTATTATCCAGTCAAAATGCAAAAAGCGCTGAATACGGAAATCCGGCGCATGATGAAATGTTATTCATCATTGTTCATCAAGCGTACGAATTGTGGTTCAAGCAGATCTTGCATGAGCTGGACTCTATAGTTCAGCTGTTTGAAAAAAATTACGTTGATGAAAAAAATATCAGCGTGGCAGTTGCACGATTGATTCGCATTACCGAAATTCAAAAGGTGTTGATTGACCAACTGCGTATTCTCGAAACCATGACGCCATTGGATTTTCTGGAATTTCGAGAC
Organism: bacterium; assembly: GCA_008933615.1. Classification (NCBI taxonomy): domain Bacteria; species bacterium. Next base: position 46,826 of record WBUR01000007.1, read on the forward strand.
TATCTTGTTCCTGCCTCCGGATTTCAGAGCATTCAATTTCGTCTGATTGAAAATAAACTCGGCCTAAAACATAAACAACGATTACAATATAATGAAAGCGCGTATTACAGCCGCCTGTCCAAAGAACATCAGGAACTGCTCAAGAAATCAGAGCAGGAAACCTCGTTACTGGAACTATTGGAAAAATGGCTCGAGCGAACGCCATTTCTGGAATTTGGAAACTTCCATTTTTGGAAGGACTATCGTCAGGCTATCCTAAATATGTTGGTTGAGGACAAGAAGATCATCCGGAATAATTCTACACTATCGGAAAACGAAAAAATCCAGCAGGTAAAACAACTGGATATGACGCAAGAAAATTTTGACGCTTTATTCGACGAGGATAAGCATAACAAGTTAGTTGAAGAAGGCCAACGGAAACTGTCATATCGGGCGACTCAGGCGGCTCTTTTGATTTGTCTCTATCGCGATCAACCGATCTTGCATATGCCGTTCAGATTATTGACCTCCTTAATAGATATCGATGAACTTTTTACTTCATGGCGGTACCGGCACGTGCTGATGGTTCAGCGTATGATTGGGACCAAGATCGGAACCGGCGGATCATCGGGATATCAGTACCTGAAAGCGACGTCCGAACAGCACAAAATATTTACTGATCTTTTTAATCTTTCGACTTTTTTGATTCCACGTTCGGCGCTCCCAAAACTCACCGAAGATGTTGAGCGCAATCTGGGTTTCTATTACAAAACGAAATAACCGACTCTTCATTTTCAGATTTTTATGATAAATATTATTAAACACATTCGCGATGCGGGTATAGTTGGAGCCGGCGGGGCCGGTTTTCCGACGCATGTAAAGGCCGCGTCAAAAGTAGATTGTGTAATTGCCAACGGTGCAGAATGTGAGCCCTTAATTCACAAAGATTATGAATTAATGGTTCATTACCCGGAAGAAGTAGTACGCGGCGTCGAGTATATGATGCAGTCGACCGGAGCAACCGAAGGCATCATCGGGATCAAAGAAAAGAACTCAGCCGCAATCGACGCGATTCAAAAGCATTTACGTTCCGGCATGCGTCTTCATCTGCTCGGTGATTTTTATCCTTCCGGTGACGAATTTATTCTCGTCTACGAATCTACCAAACGACTGATCCCTCCCCAAGGTTATCCTCTAAATGTCGGCATTGTTGTCAATAACGTAGAGACGTTTTATAATATTGCGCGGGCGTTGGACGGAACTCCCGTAACCGAGAAATTTATTTCCGTTTCCGGAGCGGTGAAGAAACCGTTTACCGGAATTGTTCCTGTTGGAACGACATTTCGTGATCTGCTCAGTTTGGCCGGCGGAACGACAGTGAGCGATTACGGCTTATTTGTCAGCGGGATTATGATGGGTAAGCTCGAATTTGATCTGGAACAGTCGATTACAAAAACCTGTGCAGGTTTGATCGTGCTTCCGCGTGAACACACTCTCATTACCCGAAAAAGTCTTCCGGAAAAAGCGATGCACAGCATTGGAAAATCGGCGTGCGATCAATGCAGCTACTGTACCGAGTTATGCCCGAGATACATCCTAGGTTATGATATCCAGCCGCACAAAGTCATGCGCAGTCTCGGTTTTACCAAAACCGGCACGGATTACTGGAATCAATACGCATCGTTATGCTGTGCGTGCGGATTATGTACTTTATACGCATGCCCGGAAAGTCTATTTCCGAAAGAAGCGTGCGATCAGAGCAAACGCGTTATGAAGGAAGAAGGGATTACCTGGAGCGGAAAGATGGACATCGAACCGCACCCTATGTATGAAGGCCGGCGCACGCCTTTGAAAATGCTCGTCAAACGGCTTGGCGTTACCGAATACGATCATCATGCGCCGTTTGTGGATCGAATCGCCGAGAATGTTCGTTCGGTGAGATTGCCGCTGCAACAACATGTTGGGAAAAAAGCAGATCCATTGGTAACTTCCGGTGAGCGGGTCAAACGCGGACAAGCGATTGCCGATGTCGGCGAAGGGCAAATGGGAGCGAGGATTCACGCAAGTATCGATGGAGTTGTAAGCGTAGAGCAGGATCAAATTGTGATTACTAGGTAATTTGAAATAAAAAACATAAAAGCGTAAAAATATTATGATAATGAATTCCATCGGCCTCATTGAACTCGGCAGTATCGCCGCAGGATTCGAAACGGCGGACGCAATGCTGAAGGCAGCGGACGTTACTATTCTCCTCGCTCGTTCCATCTGTTCCGGCAAATACATCGTCATGATCGGCGGCGAGGTTGCGGCGGTACAATCCAGTATTGACGTCGGCGTTAAGATCAGCCGCGGTTCGGTAATTGATACGTTCGTTATTCCCAATGTACATCCGGATGTATTTCCGGCCATTTCGGGTACGGGAAAAACCGAGATGCTCGGCGCATTAGGTATTGTCGAATCATTTTCCGTGGCATCGCTAATCGAGGCGGCGGACGCATCGGCTAAGGCGGCCAACGTTAAGATTATGGAAATTCGCCTTGCTATGGCACTCGGAGGAAAAGCATTTCTCACCATGACCGGCGAAGTTGCCGCCGTACAATCTGCAGTAGATGCCGGTGCGCGCGTGGTTGCACAAAAAGGCCTGCTCGTCAATAAAGTCGTCATTCCAGGGCCGAGACCGGAATTGCTGACGGAAGTTGTTTAAAAGAACCAGAAATCCCATTCGATTAGTTCGCATTATAAATAAAATATGAATATAAATCTAAGTGGAAAAACAGCCATCGTTTGCGGCAGCACACAAGGAATTGGAAAAGCCGTTGCTGTGGAATTAGCATCGCTCGACGCTAATGTTATCTTGATGGCACGAAATGAGAAATCGTTGAATGCCGTGCTCGGCGAACTGGACCGCAGGAAAGGCCAAAAGCATCAATTCATCTGCGCCGATTTCTCCAGGCCGGAGGAAGTGAAAGCCAGGATCACGGATTTTGTTAAAAATAACCCTCCCGTTCACATCCTGGTCAATAACACCGGCGGGCCTCCCGGCGGCGCGATTGCTGAAGCGGAAACCGAAGCATTTGAAGAAACATTTTCTCAACATCTGATCTGCAATCATATTCTTGCGCAGGCCGTTTTACCCGGAATGAAAAAGGAAAACTACGGGCGTATTATCAATATTATTTCCACGTCGGTTAAACAACCCCTGAAAAATCTTGGCGTTTCCAATACCGTGCGCGCCGCCGTTGCTAATTGGGCAAAAACCTTGTCGGTCGAAGTGGCGCCGTTTGGCATTACGGTAAATAACGTATTGCCCGGCGCAACGTTAACCGGAAGATTGAACGGCCTCATCGAAAACCGATCCAAGCAAACCGGCCGTTCCGTAGACGTTCTTCGCCGTGAGATGTTAGCTGAAATTCCTGCAGGCCGATTCGGTGAACCGGCAGAAATTGCTCGCGCCGTTGCCTTCTTAGCTTCACCTGCTGCCGCATATATTAATGGTATTAATTTACCGGTAGACGGCGGCAGAACCGGGTCATTGTAAGAAAATTTTTATTCTATTAGCAATTCTACAAAATCTGACGAATGGCGGATCCTTCAGAATTAATGTTGCATGTATTCGATGAGCACATAAAACATTATGGCGACCCCGATCTGCAATTTGAATTCAACACAGGCGACTTCAAATTATTTAAGCGGCTTGATGTGTTTTTGTGGCAGCCAAGTGGTCATAATCCAATGACCACGTTTTCAACTATGGGCATGGCGGACGTGCCCATGAAAGGTGCGAACTTCCGATGTGAACTTCACTGGACAATTCGCGGTAAATTGTCAGAAACACAGGAATCAGAATGTGCATCATTTATGTCGAATTTGGTTAATTATCCTTTTCTGAAAAATACTTTTGTAGATCATTGGCATATTATTCCGAATCTTATCATCCCGAGCTTTCAACAATGTTCAAACATTTTATTTCATCCGACATTCATAAAAGACGGTTGGGATCAAATACAATGGCGCACGCAGATGGTAAAGATCTTGAATATCGTGCCTTTAACAAATGAAGAAGGTCAATTGGCAAAAAGTTCCGGTATCAAAATAATGCTTGATCATTTATATCAAACGCAAATTGATATTTTCAGCAACAGACGATTATTCCATGCAAAAAATTAAAAACTATATTAACGGCGTTTTGGTCGAACCGGTTTCAGATCAATATCTGGATAACTACGATCCGTCGATCGGTGAAGTGTATTCCTATTGTCCGGATTCCGATGAAAGAGATATCGCACTCGCCGTCGATGCGGCAGAAAAGGCTTTTTCGGCATGGTCTATCCTGCCGAAAGAAGATCGTTCAAAAACACTGCTTCGCATTTCCGATTTGATCGATCAAAATCTTGAAAAACTTGCGGTAGCTGAATCCATCGATAACGGCAAGCCGGTATCTCTGGCACGTGAAGTGGATATTCCGCGCGCGTCGAGTAATTTTTACTATTTTGCTACCGCTATCATGCAATTTTCAAGTGAATCGCACGCTATGGAGAACACCGCTATCAATTATACTTTGCGTAACCCGCTCGGAGTGGCCGGTTGTATTTCGCCATGGAATTTACCATTGTACCTCTTCACCTGGAAAATAGCGCCGGCTTTGGCCGCAGGAAACTGCGTCGTTGCTAAACCATCCGAAGTTACGCCCATGACCGCGTATCTGTTATCCGAAATCTGCATCGAAGCAGGGCTGCCGCCGGGCGTTCTGAATATTGTGCACGGCCTCGGACCGAAAGTTGGGTCGGCCATCTCTGTACACCCGAAAATCACGGCAATTTCTTTTACCGGCGGAACAAAGACCGGCTCAGAGATTGCCCGAGCCGCCGCTCCTCTATTCAAAAAACTATCGCTTGAACTCGGTGGAAAAAACCCGAACATGATTTTTGCAGATTGCAATTTTGATGAGATGTTGGTAACAACGATTCGATCTTCATTTTCTAATCAGGGTGAAATCTGCTTATGCGGGTCGCGAATATTTATCGAAAGACCTCTATACGATCGATTCAAAAAAGATTTCGTGGATGCGGTAAAAAAACTAACGATTGGCGACCCTTTGTTACAAGATACGCAGCAGGGGGCGATCGTTTCCAAAGCCCATTTCGAAAAAATTTTATTTTATCTGAATTTAGCAAAACAAGAAGGGGGAAAAATATTATGCGGCGGTAAGGCTGTTCAATTGGAAGGACGGTGCAGGGGCGGTTGGTTCATTGAACCGACGGTGATAGAAGGGCTGCCGCACGATTGCCGAACCAATCAGGAAGAAATATTTGGTCCGGTTGTTACTCTTATGCCTTTTGACACAGAGGATGAGGTGCTGGGTTATGCAAATTCCACTCCGTACGGATTGGCTTCGATAATCTGGACAGAGAATTTAACAAGAGCTCATCGAATGGCCGGTGAAATACAGTCAGGCATCGTCTGGGTTAATTGCTGGATGTTGCGCGACCTGCGAACGCCATTTGGCGGAACGAAACACTCCGGCATAGGCCGGGAAGGCGGATTTGAGGCTTTACGCTTTTTTACTGAACCAAAAAATGTATGTATTAAGTTGAAATAAGTTAGGATGGACGATTTTGGATTTGCGATTTTCGATTCATGCCTTGTAAGAAATCCAAACTATCATTAAGAATTTAATTATGACAAGCAAAAAACCTTCAATAGTTGCAAGAAAACCAAAAATCGTAAATCGTAAATCAAAAACCGTCCATTCCTCTCGTGCGCCTGAACCGGTCGGCCCGTATCCTCATGCGCGACGTGTCGGAAATTTACTTTTCCTATCCGGCGTCGGGCCGAGGGAAAAGGGTTCCACAAAAATTCCGGGCGTTGAATTAGATGAATCAGGAAATATTCTCTCCCACGATATCGAGCCGCAATGCCATTCCGTTTTTCGAAACGTTAAGAATATTCTGGAAGATGCGGGTTCGAAGTGGGAACGTATCGTAGATGTGACGGTATTTTTAACAGATATGAAAAATGATTTTGCGGCTTTTAATCGCGTCTATGCGGAATATTTCACGGATAATAAACCGTGCCGCACGACCGTTGAGGTTAACGCCTTACCGACGCCGATCGCGATTGAATTGAAAGTGATTGCAACAATAAAATAATTAAAGAGGATTCAGATTATCCCGAATTAATTTTTCCGCTTTGATCAGATCAATATCCTCAACGCTTTCAATACCTATGATTAGTTCATTCAAAATAAAATCCTGAACCAGTCCCCGCTGCACGGCAGTTGCATAAGGTACACGCATAAACGACACCATGGTGTATTTGGGTACAAATATGCCTGGAAATTTTTCCTCCAGCACGTGCTCGATTTTTTTCTTCAGAATAAACAATGGGTCTGATACCCGGTCGCGCATTTCGTAGAAGTTCTCAACGGCAAGATCCGCAATAGCATTTGCGTTGATTTTACGCAGTTTTTCGTATTCCTGAAATACGGTCTCCCAGTTTGGCCCGAACGAATCAATACATTCATTCAAATAAGTACAATCTTCAAATGCGCAATTCATCCCTTGGCCAAAAAACGGCACAATGGCATGCGCCGCATCTCCCAGCAGCGCAACCTTGTCTTCCACATACCATGGAGAACACTTTACTGTGATCAAAGTTCCCACCGGATTTGTAAAATAATCTTCAAGCAGAGTCGGCATTAACGCGAGTGCATCCGGAAATTCTTTTTGAAAAAAGGCCTGCACCTGCGGTTTCGTCTTTAATGTTTCAAAACTGTTTTCTCCTTCCATCGGATAAAAAAGCGTGCACGTAAAGCTGCCGTCTACGTTTGGCAACGCGATCAACATATAGGTTTTTCGCGGCCAAATATGTAACGCGTTCTTCTCAAGTAAAAATTTTCCGTGATCACCTGCAGGAATTGTCAATTCCTTATAACCATGTTCGAGATAGCTTTGTGAGAAATTAAATCGCCCTATCTTGAGCATATCCATACGAATGGCGGAAGCAGATCCGTCGGTTCCGATTACAGTTCTGCCCTTTTCGATATGGAATTCACTTGATACTTCGTTCGTCAGATGAACTTCACCTGTTGAAAAATTCATCCCTGTGCAGCGCTCATTAAAATGAATTTTTACATTTTTATTTTGTTCGGCTAAATCCATCAGCCGCATATTAAGGTCGCCGCGCGACACGGCATTAATTACTTCTAAATCATTCTTTCCATAAGGCAGAAACTGCAACTCACCGGAATGATTATGGATCATGCGTCCTTTCATCGGAATGGCAATTTTCATGATCTCTTCGTATAGGCCAACTTCTTTAAGAGCGTGAATGCCGCGCGTAGAAAGTGCAAGATTGATCGAACGTCCGGCGCCGATGCTGTTTTTTCGCATATCGGGGCGACGCTCGAATATTTCTACTTGATATCCCTTTTTGGCTAAATACACCGATAGAAGCGAACCAGCCAATCCGGCGCCGACAAGAATTATTTTTTCTGACATGGTTTTATATATTTTGTTTCAAAATGTGAGCAAAGGCGTATACATCAAAAAATGAATTGTACAAGGGCACAGGTGCGAGTCGAATGACATCAGGCTCCCGCCAATCGCAAATCACGCCGTGACGAACGAGTTCTTGAAACATCTGTTTTCCGTTTTTTTTAAAACGAATAGATAACTGGCACCCGCGCTGTGAAACATCCGATGGCGTAATAATATCAATTTGATCGCTGTCCAGATCCATGATCAGATATTCGAGATAACTTGTTAGTAATTCCGATTTTTTTTGGAGTTTATCCATTCCTGCTTCATCAAAAATTTGCAGAGATGCATTCAAAGCGGCAAGTTGAATGATGGGCGGATTACTTAGTTGCCAGCCTTCAGCCGTACTGATCGGATGAAAATCAGATCCCATCAGAAATCGTGTCTTTTTATCGTGTCCCCACCAACCTGCAAATCTTTTCAGATCAGAATTAGCCACATGCCGTTCATTCACAAAACATCCTGCAATGGAGCCGGGGCCGCCATTCAGATATTTATACGTACACCACACGGCAAAATCAGGATCCCAGTCGTGAAGTTTCAAAAGTAAATTCCCTGCCGCGTGCGCAAGATCAAACCCTACCGCACAACCTTTTGCTTGGGCAGCTTCTGTAATTCGCTTTATGTCAAAGGTTTGTCCGGTATAATAATTCACGCCGCCAAAGAGAACCAAGGCAATGGACTCTCCTTCTTCGTTGATCTTTTTTTCAATATCTTCGGTATGAATAATGTCTTCGCCTTCGCGCGGGTTCATTTCTATCAACGACGACGATGGGTCGTAATGGTGAAATTTAATCTGTGAAGTGACCGCATACTGGTCTGAAGGAAAAGCGCCGCTCTCGATTAGAATTTTATGACGGGAAGGCGTCGGCCGGTAAAATGTCACCATCATTAAATGAAGATTAACGGTCAGTGAATTCATATTCACCACTTCAACAGGCCGCGCTCCTACGATCTTCGCTGTTTTCTCGGCAAGAAATTCATGATAATTTAGCCATGGGTGTTTGGCGTGAAAATGCCCATCAACGCCAAGCCGCTCCCAGTCCTTTAATTCCTGTTCAATGTGCGCGTGCACAGTTTTCGGCTGAAGCCCGAGTGAATTACCGCAAAAATAAATGCACGGCTCACCGTTGTTTTGTTTGGGAATGTAAAACTTCTCACGAAAGTATTTTAATGGATCCTTCGAATCCATTTCCTCCGCAAACGATTTATCGTTTAGAAATTGCATAGCCATGACCGTCTAATGTAATTTATAAAGTATCGGACGGCTAGGCGCCGCATCCGCAACAAAATCAGGAATCTGTATATTGAGAAGGTAATTTCCGTCCGGTATTTCATCCGGAACAAAGATCATTTCTGTAATTGTTTTCGTCGAGTACGCTTCCGGATCAACGTCATGACTCCCCTGCGGCACTGCCCAAAATATATGATGCGCGCTTAACTTCCCATCGTCCATTGCGCGATCTACTGACGGCACATCAACCAATAAATGGTCGACACCTAATTCGTCTAAATAATCCATCGCTTCCAGTGAAAAAAAAGGAGCGTTGACGTCTTTGTAATTACGTTTTTTTTTCGAATCGTCGTTCGGAAGCGTACGAATCAAAAGGCTTTTTAGAAACTCTTTAGGAGCATCGTTAAGCTTGTAGAAAAGGCTTTTCGCCGTAATCATCTCATCGTCCTTTACTTTATCAGGCGAATATGTCTCGGACGTCTCGGAGGAATTTACCGGCTTCACTGTAATTAGCGTAGATGGAATCAGCAGACTGCGCAGAGTGTTATGAATTGAAATACGTTCCAATGAAATGTGTCCGGCGCATTCCGTATGCGTTCCATTGCAATGAGGCGTAAAAGAGTAGGTTTCAAAATTACAGCTTCCTCCGCGGCGGGTGTCGCCTATAAAATTATTATCTTCGTATGCTTTCGACTGTGCGGACGGTACGCCATAGGTATTCGGCTGTGGCCCATTGAACAGCAGAGGAATCGACACGTCGATCGGGTTTTCAAGATCAACAGAATACGATTTACCGGACAGATCTATAAATAATTTCATTTTGCATGATTACATTAGGTTGTGAAATGATTACGTGAATTTTTCTTTTGAAATATTAAGCCATTCTAAAGCTGTTCCGCTGAGTAATTGCTCTTTCGTTTTTTTGTTTAGACCGGACATCGATTCGATTAATTTTCCGGGAATTGCTTCACCCAATGGAAATGGATAGTCCGAACCCAATGCAATTCTTTTTTCTCCTACAAGATCGATGAGATATTTCAACATCAACGGTTCGTGTACTAATGAATCCAAATAGAATTTTCCCAGATAATCCCGTGGATTTATTTTGGTGTCAATTGCGCATAGGTCGGGCCGTACATTAAATCCGTGTTCGATTCGGCCGATAGTTGACGGAAACGATCCGCCGCCGTGCGCAAAAGCCACGCGCAGCATCGGCAGGCGCTCGAAGATTCCTCCGAAAATCATGGAGCATATCGCAAGTGACGTTTCAGCCGGCATGCCCACCAGCCACGGCAGCCAGTATTTCGGCATTTTCTCTTTGCCCATCATGTCCCACGGATGAACAAATAACGCGGCGCCACTTTCCTCTACGGCCTGAAAAAACGAAAACAAATGCTCATCATTCAAATTCCATTCATTCACATGCGATCCGATTTGAATTCCTGCTAGCCCAAGCTGATCTACGCATCGTTCTAATTCCTGTATAGCTAATTCGGGCGACTGCAGTGGAACTGTTCCAAGACCGACAAAACGGTTTGGAAACTGCTCGACGATCCCGGCTATGTGGTCATTCAACATCTTCGAAAGATCAAGCGCATCCTGCGGTTTGGCCCAGTAGCTGAACATAACCGGCACAGTAGACAGAACTTGAACGCGGACGTTATTCTTATCGCATTCTAATAAACGAACTTCCGGATCCCAGCTATTCGATTCAATCTCCCGAAACGCTTTCCCGTCAATCATCATACGCGCGCAGCAGGGTTTATGGTGATCCAATTGAACAAATCCGCCATAACCGTATTTTTCTTTCAGGTTGGGCCAGTTCTCAGGAAGAATATGAGTATGAATATCTATCTTAAGCATGGCTTATTTCCGAATCTCTCTTAATAATCTTCAGTATTTCTCTTCGTATAATACCGCTAAACGGCCCTATCAGTTTCCAGTACAGGGCAAACTTTTTCCGGCTCGACTCATCGGTACAATGAATTCTTGTTTCCGTTGACAATTCAGTTGATATGTGACCCATAGGACGTAATGAAAAATTCCATACGGCTTTGGCAAAGCCTGTTTCGTTGAACGATCGGAATTGTTCCGGCGGCATGCGTACGATATCTCCCGATAATTTCCAAAACTTGCCGACAACGCCAATAACCAATTCATCGCCGTGTTTTTCAAACAGTAATATAAAACCGGAGCTGGAAATGTCTGAGACAGTCAGTTTATTTCCTTTTAAAACATTTTTTTTTGATTTGAAGATAACAGGCAGGCCCCGAAGAAAAAACAAAATACGTATGAGCGGAGAATCATTAATATTTGCGTTCTTCAAAGCGGAATACACAGAATCAACCGATGCAGAAATCATCATTGAATAACGTTTGGACACATTAAACTTCGGCATGAATTCATCGATAACCATAAGACATATTAAGAATCGAAAATGAAATTTCAAACTGCTTTGTTATTGTTTCAGAACCGGTCTTTCCATTTTAGTTCCGCATTTTTTACAGGTACAGTTTGAACCGTTATTGTAAAACCGCTCGAATATCGGCGGAAGCTGTGAAACAATATCGGTTAATGGAATGTATTCATCGTAGAGTTTTGTTCCGCATTTTTCACAGTACCATTGAAATCCGTCCAATTCTTTTTCATCGCGTTTTCGTTCCACGACCATCCCAACACTATTCGCAGGCCTTTGCGGGGAATGCGGTGTCCTGGGCGGAAGAAGAAAAATATCTCCTTCGTTGATCGGAATATCCCGTGGCTCGCCGGCCTCGATGATCTTTAAAATCATATTTCCTTCAATCTGATAGTAAAATTCCTCTCCCTCATTGAAGTGATAGTCTTTCCGCGCATTCGGCCCTCCAACAACCATGATAATAAATTCCGTATCTTTCCATACTACCTGATTTCCGACAGGCGGTTTAAGGAAGTGCCGGTGTTCGTCAATCCATTTTTTAAAATTAAATGCCGCAAGTTTTCCCATAACAATTCCTTTCGTTAACTTTGAATAGAATTTAAAGGAGGGTAATTGTATTCAAACCATTTCTCTGCCGAATCCGAGCGAACGTCACCGTTAGCCTTTTCTGAAATGGTCTTTTGTACATTCTCAACCGCTTTCGTAATGAAGGAATGGCTCATAAAGGTATTCTTGTCCCAATTCATTTTTTCAAGAAGAGATAAGATTTTGTCTGAGCCGAATAATTTCATGAGCTCGGAATCCAGGGATTCATGATAACACACCGTGCCGGAGGACAACCGGTTAGTCCATGCAATGACGTCCTCATCCCGTTCGAATAGCGGATAATGTTCGGCCACGATAACATACAAGCTTTTTTCTGAATAAATCGGCGAATCGTTTTCTGTTATATCGTCAATGATCATATCTGAACTAATCATGCAGATTTTATCAGCATAGTATCCATCGATCCATTTTTGTAAATCCAGCGCAGACTTAAATTCAACCCACGTGCGTTTTCGGTTATGGAGCAGCGTCTGAATTTCATCTTTCGTTTCTTTAAAATGAAAAATGACAAGAACCAGATTCTGTTCCTTGATCAGAGCTTCGCAGTCCTCCAGAATGCCGTCATATTTACGGGCGCGTCCCGCCCAGAGTTTATCCTCATCACGGATCGACTTAGCGTTTTTATTTCCAAAAAACATTTTTATAAAGAAAGTTAGATGTTATTATTTCGATTACGTCCGCCATTTTCTGCCGTCGTTGGTTAGCAAAAGTTCCGACTCAAGAGGGCCCCAAGTGCCTGCGGGATAATTTGGAAAATTTTTAGGTTTATTTTTTTGCCAACGTTGCAGGATCGGCATCACAAGCCACCAGGCTACTTCCACCATATCTTTACGCATAAATAACGTAGCGTCTCCGCGCATACAATCGAGAATCAGACGCTGATACGCTTCGGCAATTTCGGCATTAAATGCTTCCTGATATGCAAAATGCATGTTGACCGATTTAAGGTTCATATCCGGACCCGGCACTTTCGCCTCAAAACTCATGGTAATGCTTTCATCCGGCTGGATCTGCAGGACAAGAACATTGGGTGCAACTTCCTCTGTGGAGGCATGAGTGAACATCATGTGAGGCGTTCTTTTAAAGAAAATCACAATTTCGCTGTCCCGGCGTGGCATTCTTTTTCCGGTGCGAAGGTAAAAAGGTACGCCTGCCCAGCGCCAATTGTCAACAAACAATTTCGCCGCAACGAAAGTTTCCGTAGCCGATTCCGGATTCACTTTAGATTCCTGACGGTAACCCGACACCATTTCGTTATGAACTACTCCCGCGGCATATTGTCCGCGCACAAAATATTTATCCGCATCATCCTCCTTGATCGGGCGAATCGCGCGCATGACTTTGACGCGTTCATCCCGAACGGCATTAGCGTCAAACGTGCTTGGCGGCTCCATTGCTACCAGCGTCATGACCTGCAACACGTGATTCTGTATCATGTCCCGCAGAGCGCCGGCTTCTTCATAATATCCGCCGCGATCTTCAACCCCCAGGCTTTCCGCTGCCGTAATCTGAATATGATCTATATAATTTCTGTTCCACAACGGTTCGAATATACCGTTAGCAAAACGAAAAGCCATAACGTTCTGCACCGTTTCTTTGCCGAGATAATGGTCAATGCGGTACACCTGCCACTCTTCGAATGCTTTGGCAATTTCCGCATTTAACTCACGTGCCGATTGCAGATCACGTCCGAATGGTTTTTCAATAATTATGCGTCGCCAGTAATTTGTTCCCTCAACGCGCGACATACCGTGCTGCGACAACTGATGTGTGATAATCGGGAAAACACTTGGCGGCGTAGAAAGATAATAAATCCGATTATCCGAACAGGTTCTGGCCTTACAATTTTTTTGAATAAGTTCGTCCAGTTGGGTATATAACGCGTCTTCTTCAAATCCGCCGCCAACATAAAATACATTCTCAAGAAAATGCCTCAATACGTTTTGGTCCGCTTTCTCAGCTTTAGCAAAATTTAGTAAAGCTTCGCTGACTATTTTTCGGTATTCCTCCACCGTCATCAGAGGCTTCCCGCATCCTATCACAGTGAAATGCTCAGGAAGAATGCCTTCTTTGGCGGAGTTAAACAGAGCCGGAAGAATCTTTCGCCGCGTAAGGTCGCCCGATCCGCCGAATATCACCATGGAACATGTTCCGCCCTTCGCATCCGTTTTTACCTGGCGCAGGGCTTCATCCGCACGCATATTTGACATAGATATTCCTTTTAAAATCGAATTGACTTCTTATATGGAGGTGGTTTTTAATAAGTTTGTAACTACTCTGCATTCATTATTCTTATGCCACTAAGCATGCCGGCCTCTGGATGGACACCAAGTCACGAAGAATCAAGAGGATACAAAAAAATTTTCTTTGTCTTACTTTGTGTTCTTGTGCCTTTTTGGCAATTCTTAAAAAGTAAAGAGTCTTTACAATTTTTAAATTATTTCTTTACCGCATGTCCGCCGAACTGGTTTCGCATCATGGCAAGCATTTTAGCGGCAAAACTTTCCGGGCGGCGTGAGTGAAACCGTTCAAATAGAGACAACGTAATGACGGGAGCCGGCACGTCTTTCTCCATTGCTTCCCAGATCGTCCACCGGCCTTCGCCGGAATCGGCCACCCATCCCTTGAGTTCCTTCAATTCCGGATCGGCTTTAAGCCCTTCTGCTGTTAATTCTAACAGCCAGGAGCGTACGACGGATGCGTGCATCCAGAGATCGGCAATTTTGGCCAGGTCCAGTTTATATTCCGATGCTTTCATGATCTCAAAACCCTCCGCATACGCCTGCATCAGACCGTATTCGATACCGTTGTGAACCATTTTTACCATGTGGCCGGAACCGTGTAAGCCCATATATGCATAACCGTCGACGGGCCCTAATGTCTTAAATATCGGATCAAGATAGTCCACATCGGCTTTATCTCCGCCAATCATCATACAGTACCCGTTCTTCAGCCCCCACACGCCGCCGCTCGTTCCGACGTCCACGTAGCAAATACCTTTTTCTTTCAACTCTTTTGATCGGCGAACATCGTCTTTGTAATACGAATTTCCTCCATCAATAATTATGTCCCCTTTGCTCAGAAGTCCTGCAAGTTTTAGGACGGTGTCTTCCGTAGCCTTGCCGGATGGAACCATAACCCACACGGCTTTACGGCCTTTGAGTTTTGACACCATATCTTCCATCGACGTGGACGGCGTCATGCCTTTTTCAGCAACGCTTTTAACCACATCGGCGCTGAGGTCAAAACCCACTACGTCGTGCTTATCCTTCAACAGGCGCTGAACCATAAATCCGCCCATTTTTCCTAAACCAATAAATCCGAGCTGCATAGAAACCTCCTTCGTTTTAAACTTCAAAAAAAGTTAAAAGTAGAATATTCAAAAATTGAAAGTCAATTTTCTTGCGTAATTGGAGAGGAATGAAAATGTCTGTCTGAGTGCCTATGGGAATGATGAACCAATTTGTCTAATTTAATTCACAAAGAAAAGAGAATTCTTTATAATGAATAATGATTAATGAATAATAAATAATCATTTTGTCATTATTCATTAATCATTACGCTTATCCTCCAACACGTTTGATTTTATATCCCAACTGGCCGAGGAACAATTCGATCTTGACGCGGTGATCGCCCTGAATCTCGATTTTCCGGTCTTTTACCGTTCCGCCGGTTGCGCATTTTGCTTTGAGTTGCTTCGCCAGCGCTTCAATATCTTCGATAGATTCCTTAAATCCTTCGATCAGCGTTACCGATTTTCCCGCACGCTGTTTGCGATCCAGCGACATCCGTAGAATATGGCTTTTTTCATGAATACCTTTTTCGTCTTTATCTTCAGGCTTAAAATTCGGATCGGTGGAATAAACGATATTTGAATTTTTATAGCTCACTTTGTTTTTTCCTTTCGCGCGCAACGGTTGCTTCAAATTCGCCCGTGCTATCCACCGGCGTAAGCCCCATTAATTGACGGCCGAAATTCAGCGCGTCATCCAGGTTTCCAAAAAAATGATCCTCGCCCATCTTTTTCATGAAACCCGATTGCTCCGCCGCGATGAGCGGCTGTGTATGTATATCCGATATGAGCATAAATACCTTGTTCTTTTGGCAGCGCGCGCGAACCTCGTCCAATGCATGCAGGCCGCCCGCATCCATGTAAGGAACAAACCGCATGCGCAATATAAGCACTTTTGGGCCCTTAGAACCAAAATTGATCGTATCATGAAATTTATCCACCGAGCCAAAAAAGAAAGGGCCGTTGATTTCAAACACCTCGATGCCTTTAGGAATGAACCTTTTTTGTACTGCATTCAGATCTGGCATTTCCTCTTTATCTTCTATGTCCGATTTTAAAATCTGAATATTCGTCACGTCGGCCATTTGTTTCATAAATAAAAATGCGGCCAGTATCATTCCGATTTCAATCGCAACGGTCAGATCGATAAACACCGTTAAAAAAAATGTGGTCAATAAGACTAGCACATCGCTTCGCGGCCCTTTCATGACAGCAACAAATGCGTCCCTTTCGCTCATATAGTATGCAACGTAGATAAGTATTGCCGCCAAGGATGCGAGAGGGATCAGTCCCGCCCATTTCCCAAACAGGAGCATGATTAGAAAAAGCACTGCCGCATGAACGATTCCGGCAATCGGCGTTCTGCCTCCGTTCTTGATGTTTGTTGCCGTACGTGCAATGGCGCCGGTAGCGGGAATGCCTCCAAAGATAGGAGAGAAAATGTTGGCCGTGCCTTGCGCGATCAATTCCATGTTGGAGCGATGTCTCCCGCCGATCATCCCGTCCGCAACCACCGCACTCAAAAGGGACTCGATCGCCGCCAGCAATGCGATCGTAGTCGCCGGCGCGACCAAACCGGCGATCAGGGACCAGTTCAAAGTTGGAAAAGACGGGGAAGGAAGAGAATCGGGAATATCTCCGAAGCGGCTGTGGATGGTTTCTATATTAATTCCAAAAAACTGAACGAGACATGTGGAAACAATGAGCGCGATCAATGAGCCTGGAATTTTCTGATTGACACGCGGCCAGAGAAAGATAATTGCAAGGGATAATGCTCCGATTCCGAATGCATGGAAGTTAACCTGATCAAAGTGCAAAAAATAGGACTCCCATTTTTCAACAAATTCGCTTGGAACCGAATCCATCTGCAACCCAAAGAAATCCTTAATCTGCGACGAAAAAATGATCACCGCGATTCCGCTGGTAAATCCGGTAATGATCGGGTACGGAATATATTTGATCAAACCGCCAAGCTTGGCCATACCCATCAGAATCAAAATAAATCCGGCCATGACCGTTGCGATCGTTAGGCCATTCAATCCGTATTTTTCCACAATGCCGTAGACGATGACGACAAACGCCCCCGTCGGACCTCCGATCTGAACACGGCTTCCGCCTAAAAACGAAATAATGAATCCGGCTATGATCGCAGTATACAAGCCCTTTTCGGGTGAAACACCGGATGCAATTGCAAAGGCAATGGCCAGCGGAAGAGCAACTATCCCAACAATCGTGCCGGCAGTAAGGTCGGATATGAATTGACGCTTCGAATACTCCCGAAGAGCCGTGAAAAGTTTTGGAACAAACATTGTTCAGAGCCTCTTGAATTATTTTAATGGAGGACAATATACATAGTCCTCTTCTTGGATTCAAATCCCAATTTATGAAAACAACAATTGTTTGTTTTTTAGACCGAAATAAAATATATTTGTTTTCATGACAAAAAGTATTCTACATGTTTGGATGCTCTCTGTTGCATTCTTGGGTTGCGTGGGTTCAGGTTCAGCGCAACGTTCTTCTAAACAAGAAGCGCACGCCCGGGACCCATATAAGATCGAAGCAGTCAAAAGCTACATTGACGGACTGATCAATGAAATGGCGGGTGATCTGGATGCCGCATCAAGGGATTTTCAGATGGCCATTATGCTCGATACCTCGTCCAATACGATGTATGCCTCTTTAGCGGATAATTTTATGCTAACCGGGCAGCCTGAGAAAAGCCTCCCCATTGTTCAAAAAATACTTTCGCGGGAACCCAACCACGTGGCGGCGCTAGAACTGCTTTCTGAAATTCAAATTCAAAAACATGAATTTGAATCCGCCCTTACCACCCTGGAGCGGATCGTTAAAATTGATCCTGCGCATGTGGAGGTGCATTACCGTTTGATCACCATATACGAAATTCAGGGGAAATGGAATGAAGCCGCAGCTCACTATACGACGTTGCTCAATGTCCTCGGCCCAAATACCTTACTCACTCTGAAGCTCAGCGATTTGTATATGAAAAATAAGGCATTTGATAAAGCGGCCAACGTCCTTTCCACAGCCAGGTCGGGCGATCCTAATAACGTTTTTATCCTGGAAGCATTGGCGCAGGCATACGAGTTTAACAAAGAATTTCCTAAAGCCTTATCAACATATGAAACCCTTAGCGATCTTCAGGATAACAACCCGATGATTCTGCTCCGCGTCGGTAGTCTGTCCTTGCAATCCGGTCAATACGAAAAGTCCATCGCTGCTTTCAAAAAAGCGGATGCCATTACACCGAATATTCCCGAAGTGCAACGCTCGCTCGGATTCTCGTTCAGTCAGCTGAAACAAAACGACGATGCGATCCGGTATTTTGAAAAAGCAATTTCTCTTAACCATAAAGATGTGCTTTCCATGAGCCTCTTGACTCCGCTTTATCAGGAAAAGAAATGGTTAGATAAATCAGATTCCTTATTCGAGAGAATACTTACTTTGGAGCCGGAAAACGACATCATCTTAAACAATTACAGTTACAGCTTAGCCGAGCGCGGTATCAATCTCGAAAAGGCTTTGCTGATGGTGCAAAAGGCTTTGAAAATAGCGCCGGGCAATGCGCATTTTTTGGATACCATGGGGTGGGTATATTATCAGATGGGTTTGTATGAACTCGCCCTAAAATTCGTGCTCCAGGCGAATCAAACTAACGCCGGGAGTTGGGAAGTGGCTGACCATCTGGGCGACATACACGCTAAGCTGAAGAACTATCCTGAAGCAAAATCGTTTTGGCAAAAAGCGCTTCAATTGAACCCTGAAAACGAAACTATTAAGAAAAAACTGAATTCAACTATTCACTAACGGCAACGGAATTATTTGCAAAAGCTACTAACACTCATTTTTATATCTGTACTTATCTTAGGTACAAGCTGCGCTCCGCCAAAAGAAATCATTAGGCAACCGGTAACAGTTGATGGAATTAAACCGATGGATCTGGTGCGTAAAAATAATGAAAACGGCAAGAGTCTACGTTACATGAAAGCCGTAACTACGCTGAATCTTGAATCGCCTAAATCCGCCAATCAGTTCAGCGCGCAGGTTGCCGTCAAATTTCCGGATTCCATTTATATCAAAATTGAAGGCATTCTTGGAATAGACGGACTTAAAGCGTCGCTTAACAGAAGAACTTTTGTCGTATACAATATTATTAATCGTTATGTGATTCATGGTGCGACCAGCGCCTCTGCGATTCGTAAGACTTTTGATTACGATATCGGTTTTGATGAAATGGTCGAACTGCTAATCGGCCTGCCCCGAATTAAAGAAAACGACCTTGTTCATCTCTCGGAATTTACAACGGACGAGTCTTATTATGTCATGACTTTCCGAATGTCAAATGAAACGAAAAAAATATGGATAGACCCTTATGCACAATGCGCCGTAGCCCGGATCAGGCATTTTGATAACGACGGAACGCTGTTTATGGAAAAAGAGTTTTCACGTTTCGAAAATATCGACGGAAATTTTATGCCCCGTTATGTCCGAATTATCAAGCCCAACGAAAAAGATCTGCTCAGTATTTTTTTTAACGTGCGCACTTTGAATAAATCATTTAACAGTAACTTGTTTACTATCAGGTATCCGGACGATGTTAAGATCATTGAACAAAACTAAATTACTATGAGTAACCCTTTAGACACCGCTCGTGTATTGACGCGAAGAGAACAACCGTCACTCGATATTTCCGTGATTATCCCTTTACTCAACGAAGAAGAATCATTGCCGGAGTTGACAGACAGAATTCAAGCTGCAATGGCGGGTATGAATCGTTCTTTCGAAATAATTTATATTGATGACGGAAGTACCGACCGGTCTTTTGAAGTGATTCATAAGTTAAAATCCAAGTATGATTTTATCAAGGCTATTCAATTTCGGAAAAATTACGGTAAATCGGCCGCACTTGCCGAAGGTTTTAAAATAGCTATGGGCCGCTATGTGATCACTATGGATGCAGACCTACAGGACGATCCTGCAGAAATTCCTAACCTGATAACTAAGCTCGAAGAAGGATTCGATCTTGTTTCAGGTTGGAAGAAAAGACGATTTGACCCTCTCAGCAAAACGATTCCGTCGAGATTTTTTAATTTTGTTACGCGCGTGATGACGGGGATCACGCTGCACGATTTTAATTGCGGACTTAAAGGATACCGAAGCGAGGTGGTACGGGATGTGAGTTTATACGGAGAACTTCACCGGTACATTCCCGCGCTGGCCAAATGGGAAGGGTACCAGCGCATCACAGAAATCGTCGTTCAACACCATCCTCGAAAGTACGGCTATAGTAAATTCGGCCTGTCACGTTTTGTAAAAGGGTTTCTGGATCTCGTTACTGTTGTATTTTTAACCCGTTATACGAAACGTCCGCTTCATTTTTTCGGTTTGATCGGCACTTTTTTTCTTATGATGGGTTTAGGCATCAATACCTATCTCACCGTCGAATGGTTCATGGGCTCTCCTATCGGAAGCCGCCCGATTCTCTTTTTGGGTATTCTTCTCGTGTTGGTTGGTATTCAGATCATTACCACCGGGCTTATCGGTGAAATGATCACGCATCATTTTCAGAAACAGCGGGAATTTCCTATCCGGGAAAAAATCGATTAGACACACTTAACCTTTTCCTTCCCAATGCCTGAAAAAAAATCCGACATCAAGACTATTGCTACCAATCGAAAAGCGCGTCACGAATACGAAATTATAGACACGATCGAAGCAGGTATCGCGTTATTGGGCAGTGAGGTTAAGTCCCTGCGGGAAGGCAAAGTGAATATGCAGGACAGCCACGCGCGTATCGAAAAAGGCGAAGTAATCCTTTATCACGTCCACATACCCGAATATAAACAGGCTAATCTTAATAACCATCCGGAATACCGACCCAAAAAACTGTTGCTGCACCGCGCTCAGATTCGAAAACTTCAAAGACAGGTTGAGGAAAAAGGTATGACGCTCGTCCCGCTTTCATTGTATTTTAACGAAAAAAACATCGTCAAAGTTCAATTGGCCGTCGCACGGGGCAAGAGGCTCTACGATAAGAGAGAATCTATCGCCAAACGGGACGCCGACCGCTCGCTGCAGAGGGAACTAAAGCGGAAATAACGCGTACAATTTTCGTTGCATTAAAAACTTTTGTACATTATGTTGGTTTATCACTTCTACTTGTTCATCCGCTTCCAAAATTAATTTCGATCATATTTTTCGTATATATTCTGCTTTAAATTAACAACTATTTTTGAAGGAGGTTGTTTATGAAAACAGTCAGCCATATTATCTCCGGGCGGGAACTGTATTGTATTGCGCTGGGGTCGTCTATCTATGATGCCATCCAATTCATGGCTTCAAAAAACATCGGCGCCGTCGTCATCGTGGATAATCTTCAGACAAAAAGATTGCGCGGCATTTTCTCCGAGCGGGATCTGATGAAACGAGTGGTGCTGGAAGGTTTAGATGTGAAGACGACCAAGATTGACGATGTCATGACAAAAAATGTTGCAGTTGGCAATGCCGGCGAAGCTTACGACGCCTGTCTGGAAACAATGAAAAAGATCCGGTCGCGCCATCTCCCTATCGTGGATGGGGAAAAACTGATTGGCATGGTCTCTATGCGCGACTTGATGGAAATCAAGATCGCGGAGGGAACAGAAGAAATTAAAATGATGAACGCATATATTCATGACATGCCCAACTCGATGCTCTAATGAGTATTGACCCCGTACTGTGGCAAAAGGCTTTGCGCCAATTTAACGAGGAAAATTTTTTTGAATGCCACGAAACGCTTGAAGTTAACTGGCTGACTGAAAAGGATGAGGAACAAAGAAACTTATTGCAGGGAATTATACACATGGCCGCCGCTCTATTACATCGCCGCAAGAATAATAATGTCGGATATCGCAGGCAATTAGAGAAGGGATTGATAAAACTGAATGGCGTACGATTAAACGTGTATGATGAGAAGTTAAGAACAAATCTCTCTGAGTTCTATAAAACGGTAGCCACTGATACTTTTCCTCATTTTCCGAAAATCAACTTTACCGCGTCGGAAGCATTACGATAAATTTTGAGCCGGCCCCGACCTCGCTATCAACGTGAATGTTTCCGTTATTTTCCGCAATCAGCCTGCTGCAAATAGATAATCCCAGCCCCATACCCTCGTTTTTTGTCGTATAAAACGGATTAAATATTTTTTCAAGGCTTTCTTCCGGAATACCGCAGCCGGTATCGGCGATTTCGATTGCTACAAAAGGAAGTTTCTTATCAAAAAGGTCATCCGACCAATGCAGATGCGGAAGATCGCCGATCGTAGTCGTGTAAGTCTTTACAGTCAGATTACCGCCTTCGGGCATGGCCTGGATCGCATTTAAAAAAATATTCATTAAGACCTGTTCCACCTGATGCTGATCGGCATATATCTGCGGAACAACGTCTGAAAATTCTTCCCTAAAAATAATTTGTTTATTCGTTAGTTGAGTAGCTATCAACAGATAAATACTGTCAATGACCGTTTCCACATTAAAATAATTACGTGCCGGTTTGACCGGTTTGGCAAATTTGAAGAAATCCATCAGCAAATTATTGACGCGGTCAATTTCACGAACGATGCGGCTAACCAGTTCCAACCGCCGGTCATTTTCTTCAAACGATTCTTCCAGCACTTGCGCCGCGGCCTTGATTCCGCCGAGCGGGTTCCTTACTTCATGGGCAATACCGGTTGCCAATTCGCCCATCGTGGCCAATCGGTCCATGCGTTCTACTTGCTTGCGCATCAACTGCATTTCTGTCAAGTCACGGAAGGTAATGATCACGCCGATCTGCTCTGTTTTTTCATTCAACGGCGTTGTGCTGAATCCGATCGGAATAACGCTTCCGGATTTTGAAATTAATTTGACTTCCTTACTTTCAAATCGTTTATTTTCGATCAGCATCAGGTCAATGATTTTACCGTTTTTCTCCGGTTCCGCTACGATGTCGATCATATTTCTTCCGAGCAGTTCTTCGATCTTATAATCCAGCGTTTTAGCCGCGTTCACATTCACAAAAGTGATAGCCCCTTTCATATCCATACAAATAATACTGCTGCTCATATTTTGTATGATATTGCGATAAAACTTATAAACGCGTTCGATGAGTTTATATTTTTCGTGCAGTGCGCGCTGTTCTTCAAGCCATTCCTTCGGAATACCCTTGGCCGGCGTGGGGGTCGTGGATGTTTGGGCGTCGCCGGATTCTTTTCTTTCCGCCTTGCGATTTTGAATGCGCTGATCAAGGGGAATCAGGTCGCTCAATTCCTTATTGAGTAATTCAAAAGCTTCTTTTTTCTCTTCGAACCTTTTACTCATGCATTCGTCTTTCTAATCGCCTTATAACAGGCTGTAGGGATCCATTTCAATTCCAATTTGTACTTTAGCATCGCGATACTGCGCATCATGGCGTGACAGGGTTTCTGAGATTAGCCTGCGTGTGTGAACGCCTGATTTATCAAACGACTTACTTACTTTGATCAAGATTTGCCAACGGTAGTGATTTCTAATTTTCGCTATGGGCGCCGATACCGGACCCATGAGATCAAATTGATTTTTAACCCATGACCTGCGTCCAATTTCGTCGCGGAGAATATCGCAAAAATGTCCGGCATGTTCAACAACTTTCTTCTCATCCTGGCTTTTGAATTGAATTAGAACAAGCCTGCTAAACGGCGGATACATCAGTTCCCTGCGAAAATCGATTTCCTCTTTGTAAAATGAAGCGTAGTCGTGGTTCTGAGCAAATACGATCGCAGAACGTTCCGAATTGTAGGTTTGGATAAAAACTTTACCCAATTTATCTTTTCGTCCGGCTCGACCTGCAACCTGCGTGAGCAACTGAAACGTTCTTTCCGATGACCTGAAATCCGGGAGAAGTAAGCTGGTATCTGCAGAAATTACACCGACCACCGTCAC
This sequence comes from bacterium, assembly GCA_008933615.1. Taxonomy (NCBI): domain Bacteria; species bacterium. Next base: position 70,845 of record WBUR01000007.1, read on the forward strand.
GTTTTCAAAATCCAGGCCTTTTGCAACCATTTGGGTTCCAAGGAGAATAGGCGCTTCACCGCTTTGAAATTTTTCCAGAATCTTGCCGTGTGCGCCTTTTGTTCTTGTTGTATCCAGATCCATACGTACTACCGAATCGGGGCCGAACATGTCTTTAAGTTGTTCTTCAACTTTTTGGGTTCCTATTCCGTGATTTAATATATACGCATTGCCGCATGTCGGGCATTCGCGGTATGCCGGGATCGTATGGCCGCAGTAATGACAGCGTAATCTAAACTGATGACTGTGAAAAGTTAGCGTGATAGAACAGTGAGGACACTCCCCGATAAATCCGCAATCGTAACACTCCACATAATTTGCATAACCGCGGCGGTTCTGAAAAAGGATAATTTGCTGCTTATACCGTAATGCCGTTTGCATCGCTTCACGAAGCGGTTTTGAAAAAACCGGTTTCCATCCCTCCGTGTGAATGTTTTTTTCGTTACGTAAGTTAACGATCTCCACTTTAGGCATCGGAACGCCGTCAATTCGTTTTGTCAGTTCCAACAGCGTATATTTTCCGCTCTGAGCATTATAGTAGGATTCTATGCTCGGCGTGGCCGAACCGAGAATGACAACGGCTTTATTGAGATTTCCGCGAATGACAGCGTTATCACGGGCATGATATTTGGGAACGGAATCGCTTTGTTTGTACGTGTTTTCATGTTCTTCGTCAACGACGATCAGACCCGGATTCTGCATGGGCGCAAATATCGCCGAGCGCGCGCCAATAACGATTTTGTAGTCACCGCTTTGCAGCTTCCGCCAGGAATCAAACCGTTCTCCCATCGACATACGGCTGTGAAGCACTGCCACAAGGTCTCCGAAATGCGCTTTGAAGCGCTGCACGGCCTGGGGCGTCAGTGAAATTTCAGGAACAAGCACGATAGCTGTTTTGCCTAATTCTAATACGCGCTTGATGGATTCAATATAGACTTGCGTTTTCCCGCTGCCGGTAACTCCATGCAGCAAAAAGGTTTTATATTCGCTTTTTTGAATCGCCTCGTCAATAACCGTAACGGCATTTTTTTGTTCGGTATTGAGCGTCAGCTGTTTTGGCTTTTCCGGAATAAAGTCATAAGGATTACGAATTTTTTCCTTTTCAAATATGGTCACTAATTTTTTGGCCGATAGTCCTTTTAGTGCAGAAAGTGGTGCATTATTGACCTGTAACAAATCCGATTGGCGTATTTCTGTCTCTTCCTCGGAAGAGATGCGTTCTTCTGTCCAATTTTTTAAGTAGGCTAATAGCTCCGCTTGTTTAGGTGATCGCTTCTCCAGCGATTCCATCGCAGCGTCAATACGCTCCGGTTCGTCTGTTAATGCCGGCGAAAATCGAACGTATTTTTCAAATCGTACATTTATGTCAGAATCGCTTAGCACGTCTTGTTCGCTGATAATCTGCAGTTTCTTCAGTTCATCGATATTTTTTGCCAGATTGTTTGTGCCGACTTTTTTAATTAGGGCTTTCAGCGATAGTTTTTTATAGACAAACAATGCTTTCAGTATTCTTGACTGCACCGGTTTGGTCTTCTTTAATGTTTGAATTTCATATTCTCCGATGGATGCTGTCAGCGTAAATATTTTTTCGCTGCGTCTGTCCATCCCCGGCGGCAGCATACTGTCAAGCACTTGTCCGACCGGCGTCATGTAATATTCTGCAATCCATTGCGCCAATGAGAGAAGTTCTGATGAAAAAACCGGCCATAGATCTAAAATATCATAAATGGAAAGACAGTTGGTCACATCGGATGTTTTCAGAAGACGTATGACGTATCCGGTTGTTTTCTTGTTTCCCAGAGGAGCAATGACACGGCTTCCTTCCTGGATGAGTTCCCGGAGATTTTCAGGAATTTCATAAGTAAAATTTTTGTTCAGTGGAATGGGAAAAACAATCTCGGCAAATAGGTGTGATTCTGTCATGCAGCAATATATTTATCTGTCAGTGTAAATGCAAATAGCCGACTCAAATATCCATTGAAATGGATTTAAATATCTTTATATTTAGACGCGAATCAATTATCCACGTACCAAATCTTCATGTCTGCCTCCGTTAAAAACATCGAAATCGAACGCATTGACGCTTTGCTGCGTCTGGACATTCCTGGCCGCCCGCAGGATGATTTCATAAAGACGTTTATCAGGCAAATCGAAATTCTCTCTCCGGATCTTTTACGAACATTTCGGAAAAATATCAGTGAAATTCTCAGCGATCGCGAATCGAATCAAAAAGGCCATCTCAAAGTCGAAGCCATCCTTGAATTACTTGATGTAAGCAAGCTTCAAGCCTGGCTCATCGAGTCGGGTGTACATGAGCGCGCGGCAAAGAATATCGTTCAAGGACTTAAAAGCCGATCTTCCGAGGAATTAAACCGTCTCATTCACGGCTCTTTTTATTCAGACAATGATGGACGTTCGCTGGCCGACATGCTGCTTGAATCCGGGATTACGGAAGGGGATACCTCCAAGTTCATCAGCATCATCGCTGAAATGGAATTAAGTGTAGACGAAATTCTTGAAAAGGTTTTTCAACTCAATTACCTCGCTGAAAATGCAGCCCGGCAGGAAGCTCTTCGCGGGGAGATGAATTTAAAAGAATTGGTTACTTTGTACTTATATACCGTCCTGCAGGTGGTGATCAGCGACTACGGTCTTGACGAAGACATGATATCTGAAATCGCCAATCGTATCGGACTATGCAATAACATGAAGCGCCAATTCATAATCGTTCGACAGCTGGAACGTTATTTTTTCAAGTCCGCCTCCGTTGAAGAGAGTAAAAACAAACCCAAAGAGTTCTGGCTGAAACTGATCAATGATACTGAGTTAAAGATCGCGCTGGAGCAGTACGTCACCGATGAGAAATTGTCTAAGTCGGATATGGAATTGGCAGAGCTGTATTCCGAAGCGCATCATATTTTCGACGACGTAAGTGAACTGCAGGATGAAACATTGGCGCTTATTTCCATCACCTACCGCCTGGATAACCCGGAAGAGAGCGGCCACACTGTGGAAGAACTGCTGGCCATGATTGACCAGATTAAATTACTTACACAGGAATTTGCCCCGCTGACCATACTGCAACGTGATATTTTTTCTTTTTTTGAAATTCTGGGTGAATGCGACCATCATAATCAGGTTTTCCGGAAAACGATACTAACGTTCCGGCGCCAACTCAGAAAAGTAGTTGAGGCAAATGAGAAATCGGGTGATCGAGTCACGTTGGAACAGCTAATACTAACTTATTTGTATTCACGTTTAGATGCTTATTTAGAAGATTACGAAGGCGACAGGCCTTCGCTTCTCAATGGCATACGCAACCGGCTCTCGCAATGTCATGCCTTTAACCGGCAATTTGCTATTGTAGATTTAGTCGAACAGCATGTTTATGAAAACCCCGGGCTTATTCAAATTGCTGACGAATCGTATTGGCCGGAATTGATCAATACGCTTGAGCTAAATATCATTTTGGAAATTTATATCAAGCGGGAATATCTTGTATCCGGGGTAATGAGTTTGACCAAGAATCAGATCCTCGACCGCATTCAATCCAGAATTTATAGTATTGAAGATATTTCGATCAAAAGCTTAACTGTTGTTTTTTTGACGGCGCAACTTTCAGCGCTTCAAGATCAGTACAAAGGCAAAACGATCACGTTGGATGAACTCATTCATACTATAGATGTACTGCAGAAGGACGCATCTATGGCGGCTGCACAAATCAGCGTTCAAAGCAGAGTCAAGCGTGAACTGCTAGGGATTCTTACTGAGAGATTATTTCGCCTGGAAGTGATCCAGCAATCTTTTACTTCTGAAACGCATCACGAATTATCAAGCAGACTTGATGAGGTGGTTGTAGGACTCAGAACCCGCAGGGATAATTTGATGGAAGGTAAAATGGATCCTGAGGAACTTCAATCGGACACGAATCAATATCTTACTGACTTGAAAGTTGTTAAACTTATCAACGACGCAGAACTGGTTCACAAAAATTTTATCGCTTCATCAGCACGGGAACAGCTAAAAAAATAGCTCCGACGAGATTTTATTTCACCTGCAAATTTGATTTTCTTGTCATTTTATGGAAATTTCCAGCTCGGCTGCACCGACTATATTCATAGAAGACGAATGTTGAGCAAAAACTATTAGTGCAGCGTTTTTAAAAACCATTTCCGGCGGAACGATAATCGTCATTTCGCTTTGGCCTTTGACTTTAGTGTTTTGAAAAGCGCGGACGACATTATGGTGTTTCAGTGTTCTTCCTGCATTTTCTCCGCGTCTGATTTCCCTTGACAGCCCGCGTTCTACAACGGCAAAATTCAGAACCATGTCTGCAAGAAAATTGTCAACGGCGTAGATTACCTTAATTGTGCTGTCATTTATAATAAAACATCCTTTTAGGTCGATTCGAACTTCAGCTTGTCTGCTTAATGCATATTTGACGGCCGTTTCTGCTCGAGAGCGATTGGAGCCGACAAACTCCGTCGAACCGTTCACAATCATTTGCGGCGTATACACGCTTTGCAGTGAAAACACTTCACCGTAGCGGGACTGGCGCTGAGTATACTCTTTTTTGCTATAATCGTCTTTCCAACCAAGATAATTCCAATAATCAACATGATAGGCCAAGACATAAACCGGGAGATTATTTTCTTTATATTCGGAATGAAGCTTTCCTAATATTTCATCTGCAGCAGGGCAGCTGGAACATCCCTCCGAAGTAAACAATTCAACGACAGCAAAGGTCGTTGGAATAACATCTCCGGCCTTGTCGCTCTGCGCAGGCACAAAAACCATGCTGACATATATTGCTGACGTAACAAATAGTGCGATGGAGCCGATAAACAAAAAATTGGTTTTCATGTAATTCTTTTATTAGAACGTAAGTGAATCACATGTCATAACGTGATCCGGAGAGAACTATTCCAAATAACTTACATGTTTTCCTTTTTTATGTTTTTGAGATACCAATCTTTTTGGTCTATTAGGGGTTCTGTGGTCGAACGAATGAAAACGGGATTCGCGCCTAATAAAACCCTTGAATCACCCTGGTCGGTCTTGACTTCCATAGGTAATTCATAATCAATATTCTTGATGCTGATCTCGTACTTTCCTTCATCCGTTTTGCGTAAATAGATTTCAGGTAATTCGGTTGTGTGCAAGAAATTGTGAATGAACTTAGTATAATCCACCGGTGAGTTTTTTTTCACCAGTTTGATGAAATCCTCTGTTACCACACGGTTGCGATATGTGTAAGCAGAATCGGTGGCAAATTCCTTTATAGTTTTGAAAAAAAGAGAATCGCCTAACATGTATCTCAGAGAATGCAGAAGATAAGCGCCTTTGGAATATACATCCATGTGATACGATTCGGACGTATTGGCGTTTCGTTTTATTATGATTGGTTTGCGGTACTTTATTCTTCTCTTGATCGACTGCATATATTCGTGATACCCGTTCTCGCCGGTCTTATCAAGATGATACAACGATTCGCCGTAGGTGCAAATACCTTCATGAATCCACGTGTCCGCCCAATCATTGACCGTAACTTTGTTTCCCCACCATTCATGCCCCATTTCGTGCAGCATGAGTTGATCAAATTTATTTCTGGCAATAATATCATAAGAAAATTTATTTCCATACGCGTTCAGTGTCTGATGTTCCATCCCAAGATAATCCGTTTCAGCTAAACCAAACTTCTCATTTGCAAACGGATATTCCCCGAAATATTTTCTGTACACTGTAAGCATGTCAACCGCCATATCGATCAGTTCATCGGCTTTACTACGATCTTGCGGAAGTACATAGAATACAACCGGCATCGTCGTATTTAGATCCGTCGTGTATTGCCGTGTAACCCGATCGTATTTTGCAATACTGATATTCACGTTATAATTATTAATCGGGTAATTTGTAACCCAATTGAAAGTTCTAAAACCGGATTTAGGGAATGTAATACTTCGAAGTAATCCGTTCGAAGCGCAGTAATAGGGTTCTGGAATTGTAATATGTACAGCGACGCTGTCCGGTTCGTCCGACGGATGGTCTTTGCAGGGAAACCAAATTTTGGCGCCTTCTCCTTCACACGAGACACCGATCCAATCGTCGCCGTTGGCATCTTTGGACCAATTGAATCCGCCTCTCCAAGGAGGAAGTTTTGCTTCCATCGGTTGTCCATGATAAACGATTTTGAAGTCAATCACCTCACCGGCACTAAGTGATTTATTGAGGTTGATCCATAACTTATCCTTTTCGCGCGTGAATTTTTGCTGAACGCCATTCATCTCCGTTTCCTGTACAATAAGATGCTCAAAAAGATCCAACTCAATTTTGTCCAAACTGTCTGCTAGCGAAGTTAATTTAATTGTAACGCAACCTGCAATGCTCTTTTCAGTTGAATTTACGGTTAAATCTAAATCGTAAAAAACTACATCGTATTTCGCCTGATTTTCAGATAGAATTCCTCCGGACGGATAATCTACAAATCCGATGTATTTGTTATATAGGAATAGCCCGGTCAAAACAACAGCTAAAATCAGGCTGCCAAGAATAATGCCAATCCATTTCCAAAATTTTTTCATGGTTATAATCTCCATTTTTTTGTGCTATAAATGTATTTCTAAATGATTCAATTATCAAGAAAGAATAAATTTCCGTCGACGGAAATTCCGTCAGTTCGGCGTTTTAGACAGCCGGTTTGTGATATTAAAAGTTATAAAAATAGAGTGTTACATGTTAGGCATGCGATTTGTATTAACTGTAAGCGTTCATGACGACAATGAAGCTAATTAACCATTTTCACTTAAAAAAAGGAGTTTATTATGACAACCGATTTGAGAAAAAGCAGTTTAGTCATGCTGTTCAGCTTGATGTTGTTTGCGTTTTTGTCCAGTTGCGGCGAAAACACAGGTACGACATTAACTGTGGATGAAGAAGCCATCCAAGCGGACATCGAAGAAGATGCCGATGAAATTTACGGGCTTGATATCATGAATGAAGATGATCCAAGCAGTTTCTCGAAATCAAGTTCGACCTCCGAAGCAATAGATCCATTTGCTTACGGTCGCCGGTTAAGAAACCGACAGGTCGAAAGACGCGCTCTTGAATTTGAAGTTTCGGAAACCGGCCAAACAGCCATGGTCACGATTACCTTCATGTTAAGAGGCCAGTTTGTAATTCGCGACAGAGATACGAATACAAACACTAAAGGTATTTATTTAAAACCGTTTGAACATCTCATGCAGCGTAAAGCGACTTTCCAAAGAAATCCTGATACGCTTGCTGTTCGCAAATGGTTAAGAACCTCGGTTACGCCGGCTTACGGAATTTCCAAGAACGGAACCATGAGCCTGACCGGAGACATTCACATTACCGTGACGCACGCGGATCAGAGTGTGACCAATTACACGGTTTCATCGGATCCTCTAACTACCTTCTTCACCGGCGCCACTGTTCCCACGATAGTTCCCGGCGATATGGTAAAAGTAGAAGTCGCTATTGCCAATTCGAATGCCGCGGATGCTCCTTACGGAATTATTCATCGCGGACGTCATGCGCAGCCGCTCAGCCGCCTGAAACAATTGTTCAACGATAACGGCGAAAATGGCGATGCGACGGCAGCAGATGGCGTGTTTACAACGCAATGGACCATTCAGAATAACGGTATCATGGGCTATCATCTTGGCGTCTTGGATTTCTTTACAACGACTACGATATTTGACGACACGCTTCCGTATAATTCGCTGGTTGTCGCGTTCCCGTACAATAAAATGCAGTAATGTCTTTTACCTTTCAGAACAGGTAAGCATTAAGAAGTATATTTTCCTGGATACGTGGTAGAGAGTTTAAGCCTCCTGAGCTCTATCACGTATCCTTCTTCTTTATGGACTGCAAAATGCGAGGAATAAATGAAAACTCTATTGTATGAAATTCGATACTATCTGATTGCTACCCTTCTCGTGATTTGGCTCGTACCGGATCACGGAAAAGCGCCCGTGGTGCAGGAAAGGAAAAGCGCAAAACCTTTCTCTACTATTCGCAAAGACCAAATCAAGTATCCGGCGTATTTGCGAGTCGGGCCAGATAGAGAATGGGACACGGAATTTCAGCTTCTTCTCGAAGAAGAAATGAAAAAAGAAAAAAAGGATTTTGAAAGAGATAGTCATGACCTATTTCCTGAACCGAACCGCTACTAAGGAACAAGCCCCCATTTCTTCAGTTCGTCCAGCATTTGATAGTTGGTCATGTCCACCTGAATAGGGGTAACCGAAATTTTATTCTTTAGCACAACGACATCATCAATATCATCCGCTGTATCCAGGATCATTTTTTTGCCGGTCAACCAGTAGTATGCGCGCCCGTTCAGATCATGGCGTTGTTCAAATATCTCATCGTATCGCCCTTTACCCTGACGGGTGATCGCCACGCCTTTGATGTCGGCTTTCTTACATAGCGGAACATTGACATTGAGCAATGTGTCCGGAGGTAACCCTTTTTCCATAACCGTTTTTGCGAGGCGCGCTGTAAACTCCGCAGCATAAGAAGCGTCCGCTTTGTGATCAAAGCTCAACAGCGATGATGCGATAGATGGAATCCCTAAAATAATTCCTTCGGTTGCCGCTGAAACCGTACCGGAATAAAGAACGTTGGTCGCGGTATTGGAACCGTGATTGATCCCGGATACAATGACGTCCGGTCTCTTCGGCATAAGGCTCTTGATTGCAATTTTCACGCAGTCCGCCGGCGTTCCTGAAATGGCATATCCGTTAAATTTGTCTGCACGGTTATATTCGATAACACGTATAGGTTCGTTGATCGTGATCGCATGGCCGACCGCACTTTTCTCCAGATGCGGGGCTACCACAGTGACTTCGCCGATTTTTTTTAATTCTTTGTATAACGCATATAATCCATTGGAGTCTATGCCGTCATCATTGGTCAGAAGAATATGTTTCATGATTCCTTCCTGTTATTAGTATCAGTTTGAGTTTATTTGACTGATGTCAAAATTTGTATTTGTGTTTTTTTCAAAAAAGACCAGCAATCGGGACAATGTGTCTTTCAATTCTTTTCGATTCACAATCAGATCAACAAATCCGTGCTCCAAAAGAAACTCAGCTCTTTGAAACCCTTCCGGCAGATCTTTACCTGTAGCTTCTTTTACAACTCGCGGGCCGGCGAATCCGATTAATGCGCCAGGTTCTGCCAGGATAACGTCGCCCAACATCGCAAAACTGGCCGTCACTCCGCCTGTAGTTGGATCGGTCAGCAGAGAAATAAACGGAAGCCTCGCCTCATGCAGAAGCGCGAGTTTCGCGCTGGTCTTAGCCATTTGCATCAGGGATAATGCGCCCTCCATCATGCGCGCGCCGCCGGATGCGGACACGATAATAAATGGTAATTTATGTTCTAAGGCGCCGTCCGCAATTCGAGAAATCTTTTCTCCGACAACAGAGCCCATGCTGCCACCGATGAAGCCAAAATCCATAACTGCAATAGCCGTTGGTCGTCCGTGGATTTTTCCATACCCTGTATGCACCGCATCTTTCAGGCCCGTTTTCGAGACCGTGGTCTTTATTCGATCAGAATATTTTTTTGTGTCGGCAAACTCCAGTGGATCAACGGCAATCATATTCTTGTCTATCGGCTTAAACGTCTTCGGGTCCAGTATGATCTGTAAATAAGTTTTAGCAAAAACACGAAAGTGGTAACCGCATTTGAGGCATACATAAAGATTCTTTTCCAGGTCTTTTTTATATAGAATTTCACCGCAGTTATCGCATTTGGTCCAAACATTAGGTAATTCTTTTTTTTCAGTGCCTTCGCTAATTCTGTCTTTGGTTCGCTGAAACCAATTCATCTTATTCCTCATTTGTTAAGTTCAGATCCATCAAAACGGCATCTTCCTGCCGCATAAATCCGTCATAATAATAGTTCTTCCGTACGCCAACTTTTTCAAAGCAATATTTGTTATATAACTGAATGGCGGGTTCATTGGATTTGCGAACTTCCAGCATGATCTTCTTACAATTTCTATCGCGGGCAATCGAAATTATTTTATTCAGCAGTATCTCTGCGACGCCCTTTCGGCGGCAGTCCGGATGAACCGCAATATTGGCTAAATGACATTCATCTATAATTGCCCATACAATGGCAAAAGCAATAATGTGATGATCAAACTCCATAACGAGCTGGGTTGACAGATCGGAATTTTTGAATTCGTCAAAGAAATTGTTCTTCGTCCACGGGCTCTCAAATGATGCCCGCTCAATGGCCATGACCTGATCCAAATCTTCCGGTCGCATCAAACGAATTAAATGATGTTCACGGATTGTGAGTTCATCCATAATCATCAAACTTTTGTCCCGCGAAATCCCTGTACATACATCGGTACCAGAGCGCTTAATGTATCCATTTGCCGGTTGAGAATTTTACGGTGCCCTAGGACCGTCACAAAAAAAACATCCGGATAAGAAAATTCTTTGCTCATGACCATTACTTTCTCTCTTGTCTTTTCAGGTATTTGATTGATGATTGCTTCGGTTTTATCGGAAATTAATACCGTCTCAGGTTCAATTTTATTGATAATTTCCATCGTTGTTAAGACCGTATAGTCGGATATCCTACGCCCCTGCTTATATGAACAATAATAAAACTCATCCTTTCGCGAAGATGTGGCTATATGCAGCGTTTTATCGATAAACCTGACTTTTTCAGCGATCACGTCCAATGAGGGTACGCTTACAATCGGAATATTAAGACCTAACGCCAGCCCTTTTGCCGTCGACAAACCGATTCGCAATCCGGTGAAAGAACCTGGTCCGATCGAAATCGCTATCGCATTAATACTTTTCTTTTCCACACCGGTGGTTTTTAAAAGATCATCGAGCAGGGGCATGATCTTTTCGGAATGTGCGTTCGGAATATTTGGTCCAATTTGCGCAATCGGTTTTAGTTTATCCGAAACCGCTTCAGATAATGCAATCCCGCACACAGCAGAAGATGTATCTATACCTAAGATAATCATTTCAAACTTTTATTGCAAAAATTCAATGTGAATTTTTCGTGTGTTTTCATTTTCTTTTTGAAATTGTACTTTCCAATATTTCCCCTTCAAATGATCCTGAATATGTTCAGACCACTCGATCAAAGCCACTGAATCGGGAGCCCCCATATATTCATCAATACCTAATTCATCAATGTCTTTTGACTTTTCGACACGGTAAAAATCAAAATGATGTATTTTTATTTTATTGTCGGAAATCCGTCCATGATATTCATTCAAAATAATAAAAGTGGGACTGTTTACAGGTTCCTTCGTTCTCAACCCCTTACATATACCCTTGATAAAAACCGTTTTTCCGCTGCCTACCTCTCCAAAAAGAGCAACGATGTCCCCGGGACTAAGTTGATTCGAAAATAAAAGTCCTAATTCGATTGTTTCAGATTCTGAGGATGTTTTTTTTTCGAGTATGTGCGGTGTATTTATCAAAACGTGGCAACCTACAAAGATAAAACAGCCTATGCAAGTGCAAATTCAGTCCGATATTGGGAGGTATATCTTAAACTCCGTGCCTCGGCCAACCTCAGTGTCAAAGGTTATTTTGCCTTTGTGGCTTTGTATAATTCCATAGCAGATCGAAAGCCCTAATCCGGTTCCTTTACCGACCTCTTTGGTCGTAAAAAACGGATCAAAAATTTTATTTTTTATTTCATTCGGAATTCCCACGCCGTTATCTTGCACGGAAATAACCACATTGGGCTTTTCGGCATAACAACTGATCTTTACGCAGCCTTCACTTCCATCATAATTTCTTCGTTCGATTGCCTCTATTGCATTGATCATGATCTGCAGCAGCGCCTGATTCAAATGACTTGGGAAGCCTTTGATTTTCGGAACGTAAGTAAAGTTTTTCAGAATCGTAATATTCCTTCTGTCGCGGGAACGAAGCAGGCTCAGCATATATTCCAGGTTTAGAGCGATGTCAACCTCCGTTGCGGCAGATCCGTCTGAGGTAGAAAAATCACGTAAGCCAACAACAATATCCTTGATGCGCTCTGTTCCGATCTTGATGGCGCGAATCATATCCTGCATTTCATCCATGTGTTCATTGATCTGATGCGCAACGCCCGGGTCCATCTTATGCTCGTCCACACCGGCCTGCATAATCGCCCTGACTTCTTTGAAATCAATGTCTAAATTGGCCGCGTTTCCGTATGTAAAATTCAATGGATTATTCATTTCATGCGCAACCCCGGAAACGAGTCTTCCGAGTGAGGATAGTTTTTCGGCCTGCACCATTTGCGCTTGCTGTTTTTCAATTTGATCGTTTTTGTGTTCGAGTTCTTTGTTTTGCTGGTCAAGAATCTTATTTTTTTCATCAATCTCGCGCGTGCGCTGGGCTACTTTATTTTCCAGAACAATGTTTTGGGTTTTTATGCTCCGTAACCTGGATTGATAAAAACTGTATGCTGCAATTAACAGCAGGAATCCGGACGAAAATTGAAACCAAAGCGTTTTCCAGAATGGCGGCGTGATGATGAGCGTGATCTCAGCAGGCTTTTCGTTCCATATTCCGTCACTGCTTGTAGCTTTGACTTTAAAAACATAATGGCCGCCGTCTAAATTAGTATACGTAGCATATCGGCGTTCATTTGAATATATCCAATCCTCGTCAAACCCTACCAGTTTATACGCATAATGAATTTTTCCTGGAGTCCTGTGATCCAGAGCAACAAATTCAAATCCAAAAAAATTGTCTTTGTATGAAATTTCAATGTTTTTCAAACTACTTATATCGGTGCCAAAGTCGATTTCTTTATCAAATTTTCTAAATGCAGTCAAATAGACTGGCGGAGTATAATCGCTTTCAATCAATTCTCCCGGATCAAAACTGACCATGCCGTTGATCCCGCCAAAAAAAACTCGTCCTTTTTTATTCCCAAAGTAAGAGCCTTGATTAAATTCGTTACTTGGCAGTCCGTCTTGTGTATCATAATTTCGGAAAGCGTCATGTCCGGTCTTTTTAGGATTGAACCTGCTCAAACCCCGATTGGTACTCAACCATAAATTGCCCTCGGCATCTTCTAAGATGCCATACACCACGTTATTAGCCAATCCGTCTTTCTGCGTATACGCCGTAAAAATACCGTCTTTAAATTTATTTAGACCGCCGCCGTGCGTGCCTATCCACAAAGTGTTTGCAGAATCCACGTACATCGACAAGATGGTATTGTGCGACAGACTATTGGGGTTATCTGCAACGTGCCTGTAAACGGTAAAGTCTTTCCCATTGTATTCGTTTAATCCGTTCTGCGTTCCAACCCATATAAGCCCCTTCTTGTCTTCAACCACAACATTAACATAATCATCTGAAATACTGCTATGAGTGGAATCGTTGGTTAACCGCTCAAAAACCGGTCGGGGTTTATCTATTTCTTTCGACGATATCCGGTTGATGCCGCCGCCAAAAGTTCCAACCCACAAATCACCGGTTCGATCCTGATATAGGCAGGTTAATTGGTCATTTGAAAGACTTGTTTTATTATTCGGATCATTTTTGAAGTTAAGAAAACCGGTATTCCTGCGGCCGCTGATTCTTTTTTCATATTTGCTCAATCCGGTTTCCGTACCAATCCAAATATTTCCGGCATGATCTTCCAACAGCGCATATACAGTATTACTTGACAAACTTCCAGAGTTGTTCGGATCATGGCGATAGCTTGATAAAAAGTCTTTCCTGTAGACATTCAGACCGCCGCCATAGAGCCCAATCCACAAATTTTCATGACTATCTTCGAACATTGCCCATACATCATTACCCGTTAAAGAGTTTGCGGATTCCGGAATGGAACGATACACGGTAAATTTATTCTCTTTAAATTTATTAAGCCCGCCGCCGGAGGTCCCAATCCAACAGGTTCCTGCGCGATCACAATACACGAAGAGAATTTCATCGTTCGATAAACTGCTTGGGAGTTTTGGATTATGCTTATACCGTGTGAATTTCCCTTCACGCAGCACATTCACTCCGCCGCCGAAAGTTCCCGCCCATACATCCCCGTTTTTGTCCTGCGTTATGGAAATCACATTATTTTGCGATAGACTATACGGGTCTTTCGGATCGTTTTTATAAGATTTGAACGTATTTTTTTCTCTGTCTAATTTATTCAGCCCACCTCGAACTGTCCCGATCCAAATTTGCCCTTCACGATCCTCGAAGAGAGAGAGTATTCCGTTATACGACAAGGTGCCGGCGTCGCCTGGTTTGTTTTTGTAGGTTACAAATTCTTCTTTTGGCCCACCTGCAAGATCCATTTTGCTCAGCCCGTCTCCCGTGCCGACCCACAATGTCTGATAACGATCCACCAATACAGAACGCACGGAATTATTGGGTAAACCTGTTGATTTTGTAATATCATACTTGTATGACTTGAACTTTTCCGTTTTGGGATCAAACATATTCAAACCATCATCCTGAGTTCCAATCCAGATATTGCCGGCGCTGTCCCCACAAATGGATGTGATGATGTCGTTGGATAAAGAATTTGGATCCGAAGCGCGATTCAGATAGGTGGTAATTTTCCGGTTGGATAACTTGTTCAACCCGCCCAAAGTTCCGATCCACAAGTTGCCCGCAACGTCTTCATACAATGCTTGAACGGTATTATTAGAAATGCTGTTGACGTTACCCGGTTCGTTTTTAAACACGACAAAGGAATATCCGTCAAACCGGTTTAAACCGTCCTGAGTTCCAAACCACAAAAAACCTTTTTTATCCTGATAGATTGTATTGACTACGCTTTGCGATAGCCCCTGTTCTATCGAGATGCGTTCGATCAGATAGTCTTTTTTCTGCGCAAATAACGCAGCGCCAAAAAAAGCAAATGAAAGGCTGATGAAAATAAATTGCTTTTTCATGATGAAAAGTAATTAGGAAACGTTCAGATAATATCGGTCGGTTAAGTAGTGATCCATATTTTCTAAGTTAAATCGGCAGCGGCGTCTTTATCGAGAAACCAAAACAATGAGCCGGGCTTGGGTTGCACCAGTTGTGAAGGAAGGGTTTTAGGAGCCTCCGTATTTGCCAAAACTTGTTTTATCATTTTGCTTTTGACAGATCCGGAAATGATGAATAACACGTTTCTGGCGCGGTTGATCATCGGGAATGTAAAAGTGATTCTGTGCGTATTCAACTTTTTTACAAAATTATCGACGACCAATCTGTCTTTAACTTTTAAAGCCTCCGTATCCGGGAATAATGACGCCGTATGCCCGTCATCGCCCATCCCAAGAAGGATCAGGTCGAATTCAGGAAACGTGCCGTCGGATATACCGAAAAATTCTCTGATATCATCTTCGTATTGTTGTGCAGCCAGCATCGGATCTTCTTCGCTCGCCACACGATGAATATTTGACGGCGGAATTCCTACCGCATCCAGCAAAGATTCTTTTGCCATTCTGAAATTACTATCCGGATGCGTGCGAACTACCGAACGTTCGTCTCCCCAGAATATATGCGTTTTCCCCCAATCAATTTTTTCTTTCAGCGGTAAAGCAGCCAACATGGAATAGACTTCTTTCGGTGTACTGCCCCCCGACAAACACCATGCAAATTGCCCTCTATTTTGAATCGACTCCTGCGCTATTGAAACGATTTTCTCGGCTGAATTGCGTATCAGGTCTTCCGTGCGGTCAAACACTTTAACTTCCCCGGTCATCAAAACTCCTATGGTAAAGTCACCGTCATTGCTAGCAATCTATAAAATCGGGCTGACTAATTCAAGTTTTCAAAATCCTAAATTTAGTTCAAGTTAATCTTGTTTTATCGAAAAAACATTGCCATATTTGCGGCGTTAAAATTGAAAGGGGCTAAAATATGAATCTTGAAATTCAAAAGATTACTGCAGATAAAAAGAAAACCAAACCCGTTTTTGATTCTTCATTAGGATTTGGAAAATACTTTTCTGATCATTTTTTCATAATGAAATACGATGCAAAAAACGGTTGGCACCAGGCGAAAATTGAGCCGTATCGCCAGCTGATGCTGGATCCTGCCGCCATGGTACTGCATTATGCCCAGGAAATATTTGAAGGGCTCAAAGCGTACAACAGTAAGAACGGAATTTTTCTTTTTCGAGCCAAAGACAACTT
The DNA here is from genome assembly GCA_008933615.1 of bacterium. Lineage (NCBI taxonomy): Bacteria > bacterium. The sequence goes on from WBUR01000007.1 coordinate 87,037, forward strand.
AAAGCGGATGAATAATTCCGCGCGGCGGCTTTGCATGCCTGAAATTGACATCGATTTCGTTCATGATGCGATGAAAAAACTTGTATTAATTGACAAAGAATGGATTCCATCCGCGCGGGAAACGTCGATGTACATTCGTCCGACCATGATTGCTACCGAAGCATCCGTCGGCGTTCGTGTATCCGGCGAGTACCTTTTCTACATCATTGTCGGCCCGGCCGGATCGTATTATCCGGAGGGATTTAATCCTATCAAAATATTTGTTTCCGATAAATACGTTCGCGCGGTGCGCGGCGGCGTCGGTGAAGCTAAAACCGGAGCAAATTATGCCGCGAGTCTTTTCGCCGCTCAGGAAGCTAAAAAAATGGGATGCAGCCAGGTATTGTGGCTTGATGCGATCGATCAAAAACATGTCGAAGAAGTTGGAACGACCAATATTTTCTTCCGTTTTGACGATGAAGTGGTAACCTCGCCACTTACCGGAACCATCCTTCCGGGCATTACACGCGATTCCGTGATTAAACTCCTTAAAAGTTGGAACATGAAATGTACCGAACGCCGTATCAGTATTGATGAAATCATGGAGGGATCGAAGAACGGTAAACTGAAAGAAGTATTCGGTACGGGAACGGCTGCTGTTATTTCTCCGGTGAGTGAATTGCATTATAAGGATGAAGTTTTTAATGTTGGCGGCGGGAAAATCGGCGATATCTCCCTAAAGCTTTATAATGAAATTCTGTCCATACAATACGGTGAAAAAACGGACCCGTTTGGATGGGTTGAAAAAATAGGATAGCAAGTATTGAACATTACTGATGATTTCCGCGTATACAAACAAAAAATCCGAACAGGCGAACATTCGCACTAAAAAAATCTCATTGAAAGGATATAGTATGCACTCATTTGATGTTACCTTTGCATTTCTTTTTTTGTTTTTCTTTGCTGCCGTTTCCAACGGCACGTCACAGGAACGTGATCGCTCTAAAATAGCAGATAAAGACAAATGGGATCTGACCAAAATTTATTCAAACGACGATGCCTGGCAGGCCGCTAAAGAAAAGATCATCAAAGACATTCCGACCTTACAACAATACAAAGGAAAACTGCATCTATCAGCGGATCAGTTACTCGGATGTATGGATCTGTATTTTGGAATGTCCAAAGAATTTTCAAGGCTTTACAGCTACGCGAGTATGAGTTCAGATCAAGACACGCGTGAATCAAAGTATCTGGCTATGGTTCAGGAAATGGGTCAGATCGGCTCCAATTTCGGCGCCATCGCCGCTTTTGTAGAACCGGAAATATTGAAGATCGATAAAAACAAAGTCGATGCTTTCATAAAAAGCGAAAAGAAGTTGGAAGTTTACAGACATTACCTAAATGACATCTTGCGCCGTCAAGCGCACACCGGTACAGAAGGTGAAGAGAAGATTATCGCCGATGCCGGTATGATGGCGGATAATTCCCAAAGCAGCTACAGCATATTATCCAATGCAGAATTTCCGTATCCCGATGTCACGCTCAGCGACGGGAAGACTGTCAAACTGGACCAGGCGACCTTCGGCGCTTCGAGAGCGCTGCCTAATCGAGAAGACCGCAAGAAAGTGTTTGCGACATTTTTTGGACAGCTGAATAATTACCGCAGGACGTTCGGAACCCAGTTATACGGCGACGTGAAGAAAAATATGTTTTATATGAAGGCGCGTAAATACTCGTCTTCGCTTGAAAGCTCGCTCGACGCAAATAATATTCCGGTGGAAGTTTATTACAATCACGTGAAGAGCGTCAACGCAAACCTGTCCACGTTCCACCGGTATCTAAAATTACGTCAGAGAATTCTTGGAGTTGATCAGCTTCATTATTATGACCTGTATGCGCCGTTGTTAAAAGGCGTTGATCTGGCTTATAACGTCGAAGAAGCGGGAAAGAATATTGTTGCTTCACTCGCGCCGCTCGGTAATGAGTATGTTTCAATCATCAAAAAAGGATTGAACGAACGCTGGATTGATATGTATCCGACCGAAGGGAAACGTTCCGGCGCCTACTCCAATGGTTCCGCCTACGATGTACATCCTTATATGCTGATGAATTATAAAGGTAAGTATGACGACATGAGCACGCTAACGCATGAACTTGGCCACACGATGCAGAGCTATCTGTCTAATAAGACACAGCCGTATGCGACGGCAAATTACCCGATCTTTGTTGCCGAAGTCGCCTCCACATTCAACGAAGCTTTGTTGATCGACTATATGCTCAAAAACATCAAAGACGACGCGACTCGTTTGTCGCTGTTAGGCAGTTACCTCGAAGGCATCAAAGGTACGGTATTTCGCCAGACCCAGTTTGCGGAATTTGAACTACGTATTCATGAGCTGGCAGAAAAAGGCGAAGCCCTCACCGGAGATAAATTTAGCGAAGTATATTACGACCTCACCAAGAAATATTACGGACACGATCAGGGTGTTTGCATCGTAGATGACGAGATCAAATCCGAGTGGGCGTATATTCCGCATTTTTATTATAATTTTTACGTGTATCAATACGCCACATCCTTTACTGCATCTGCGGCTTTATCTGAAAAAGTTTTGGCGGGCGACAAGGACGCGACCGCAAAATATCTGAATTTTCTATCGGCGGGAGGCTCTAAATACCCTATTGAACTTCTCAAGGACGCGGGGGTTGACATGACAACATCTTTACCTATGGAACTAACGATGAAAAAGATGAACCGAGTGATAGACGAAATGGAGAAAATTCTGGACCGTATGAAAAAATAATTTTTTAGGTCAAGCTTACTTTAGCGGGTGAGGTAGTTGCTTCACCCGTTTTTTTATTTCAACTTTCCAAAACTCCAAACTTCAAGCATCAAATAACAAATAATACTCAATGACAAGAACACGAAACTTCGAATCGCAACGGATGTTTCGGTCATTTGGCGTTTGGAATTTATTTGTGATTTGCCTTTTAAGATTTGTCCATATATGAATCTTCTTTCCACAGAAAACATATCGAAATCGTTCGGCATCAAAACTCTTTTTAAAGACCTTTCATTTGGAATTGAAGAAGGACAAAAAACCGCTTTGATTGCGCTCAATGGCGCAGGAAAGACGACGCTCTTGAATATGCTGACCGGAAAGGATGCACCGGACACCGGAATGATCATTCTTCGAAATCAATTGACCGTCGGCTATCTGGAACAAAATCCAAAATTCAATGAGTCGGCGACGGTATTAGAATCCATCTTTCAGGCAGACCATCCGAAACTCCGTGTGATCAGCGCCTACGAAGCCGCTATGGAAGAATCTGAACTCAGTTCTACCGAACAAAATCAGAAAAATTTGGCGGATGCCATGGAATCAATGGAGCACCTAAAATTGTGGGATTACGAATACAAGATAAAAGAAATATTGTCCCACCTAAAAATAACCAATCTCCATCAGACCGTTGAGACCTTATCCGGCGGACAGCGTAAACGCGTTGCGCTTGCGCGCGTATTAGTGGAAGAGCCCGGCCTGCTGATTTTAGACGAACCGACCAATCATCTTGATTTGGACATGATTGAATGGCTTGAAGATTACTTGTCTCGTCCGAATCTTACTTTGTTTCTGGTCACTCATGACCGTTATCTTTTGGATAACGTCTGTGATGAGATACTGGAATTAGATCAGGGCGAACTTTTCCGCTATACAGGAGATTATTCTTATTTTCTAGAGAAAAAAGCGGAGCGCGAAGATATATCGGGAAGAGAACTGGATCATTTGCGGAACCGGCTGCGGCATGAATTGGAATGGATTAAACGCCAACCCAAAGCGCGCACGACAAAATCTAAATCACGCGTAGAGGCGTTTTACGGTTTGCAGGAAAAAGCCGCCGGCAATGCCCCGGAAGAAAAACTCAAACTCGATATGCGGATGAAGCGCGTCGGAGGTAAGATTCTTGAGCTGAAGAAAATTCACAAAACCTACGGCAATCTTACTATACTAAACGGCTTCGATTATACTTTCAAAAAAGGCGAGCGCATCGGAATTGTCGGCAGTAACGGCACTGGAAAATCAACGTTTTTAAATATCATTACCGGATTAGAAACGACCGATTCCGGAAAAATCGACATCGGAGAAACGATTCAATTTGGATACTATTCACAACAAGGCCTTCTTGTCAATGAAGACAAACGCGTAATCGATATTGTTCGGGAATTTGCAGAAGTTATCACCATAGGGGCCGGAGAGAAATTGACAGCCTCACAATTCTTGAATTTATTTCAATTTCCGCCGGCAAGTCAACATACGCCTGTTTCCAAACTCAGCGGCGGCGAAAAGCGGCGTCTTTATTTGTTAACCGTACTTATCAAAAACCCCAATTTCCTGATTCTCGATGAACCCACGAACGATCTTGATCTTACGACATTAAATATTCTTGAAGAGTTTTTGATGAATTTTAAGGGTTGCCTTTTGGTCGTATCGCACGATCGATATTTTATGAATAGGCTTGTTGATCATCTTTTCGTCTTCGAAGGCAACGGCTTCATCAAGGATTTCAACGGCAATTATGCGGAATACAGAGAAAGCCAAAAAACAGATACGCCCAAAGAAACCGTTGTGATAAAACAAAAGAAAGATGAAGGCGCGCCGAAAACCAAACTGTCCTACAAAGAAAGACAGGAATTTCAAAAATTAGAGGTCGCCATTGCCGAACTCGAATTAGAAAAGGACAGGCTTACAAAATTACTCGAGACCGGCGGTTCCGATTACCAGGAACTGCAGAAACACTCACTGCGTTTGGCAGAAGTTACTCAACTTCTCGACGAGAAATCCACCCGCTGGCTCGAACTATCTGAATTCGCGTAAAACACATCAAAACCCCTACTTTAACTTCTCCAGCATCTGCTTCGCATTCTCATTCCCCGGATCCATCTCCAGAACTTTTTTGTAACTCTCTATCGCCAATTCCTTCTTCCCGATCAGCATATAGGCTTCGCCCAGACTGTCGTATCCGTTAGGTTCATCAGGGAAAAGCCTTATATTCAATTTGAATATTTCAACCGCCCAGTTCGGTTTTTTCTCTCCGATCAGGTCGTAGCCAAGCCGGTTCAGCATCATCGGCTCGCGGATCCCGTACTCATTCTTTTTGAGAAGTTCATCGCAGTTCTTTGCAAAATCATCGATCCCGTTCTTGGAAATATATTGATAGATGAATTGAGGCAATGGGAATTTCAGCGTCTCATACGGCCTGCCTAAAATGATACTTTCAATGCTTTCGCCAATCTGTTCAGCCGGTTGTCCGGCTCCGTCGTAATTTGACAAAACAATGACCGTATAATGCAGCGCAGGAATCTGCGTCACGGAGCTGTTCCATCCGTTAAGGCCGCCGGCAAGCGCGCTGATGAACTTTGGATCAGCCATCATTTCTTTCCAGGTCTTTTTAGGTTGATCTTCATAGCGTGTAAAGAGTTTTAATTTCATTCCATCGCTGAGTACTTTGTTACTAAACATCTCTGCTTCATAGAATTTGAACAGATCGGAAGCCGATGCATACATGCCACCGGCCGACGTCGGCACAAGTCCGGGGTTGATCCCTTTTTCAGCTCGTTTCAATCCGGAAAGGGAGATCTCTGTTCCCGCGGCTTTATTCACTGCGTTTCTGGTATCCGGATAGATGAACATAGAATGCGTCATTCCAAGAGGTTTCAGAATTCGATCCCGAACATTTTCCTCGTAGGTCTTGCCGGTGATCTTTTCGATGACACCGCCGAGCACAACATAACCGGAATTAGAATACGCTCGATCGGTTCCGGGTTCAAATAGCAACGGCTCATCTTTGATAAAATCGAGGAGGCTGGAGATCGTTCTTAATTGCCCAAACCGGAAACGCGGGCTTTGCATGTAATCTCCCATACCGGATTGCATGGTCAAAAGTTGTTTTACTGTGATCTTATCGGCTATCGACTTTGGAAACATATTCAAGTACTTGCTCAAAGGATCATTAAACGCCAATTTGTTTTCCTGTACCAGTTGGCATATCAATACTTGTGTGAAGTCTTTGCCGTTGGAACCAATATTGAACATAGTGGAGTCATTGATCGGCGTTTTCGTTTCCCAATCTGCATAGCCGAATGATTTTTGATAAATAATTTTGCCTTCATGCGCTATGAGCACATTTCCGGAAAACACATCTTTTTCGATGGCCTGGGCCATTAGCAAATCTACTTGTTCAACTACATTCATTTTAGATTGGCTCCACACATTCATTGTGAACAACAAAATTGCGCAAACGTCTCGAATTGCCTTAGTCATTATATTCTCCCTCATGTTATGTCCATAATTAATTTTATTCGGTCAATACTAATTCTTTCAAATTATTACGTTGGGGATTAAAAATATCCGGATCATAATCAAGATACTTTTCTTCGAGGAAAGTCAGGTCAAATCGCTCGATCTCATGGCCATTTTGTCTCACAGAATGGGAAACATGAAAGATCTTGTTCTTTTTCATATCAATTTTTACGATCTCCCGAACATCTATTTTTTCAGATTTTGGCGATTCGCCTTTTTCGACCAGCTCAATTAACTTTGAAATGGTTTGACCAGCCTTTGGATCATCCGTGATCCTGAATAAGTACAAGTCGTTGCTGTGATTCACTTCGAGAACTTCGTACATATCGCCGTCGGAACTTGTCTCTCTACCGGCATAGGTCACAAGTGAGTCCGTTTTTAGCGTTTGTACAATTTCCAAGGGAGTTCTTTTTGAAAATGATTCGGGCGTCCAGCTATCATTGAATATGTATACCTGAAGCGTTTTTCTGTCCTCCGGTAATGGAACAACCAAAACGCGAAGATCTTTAACTTCTGTCGTGATAGTTTTGCCGTTATTTTTGGCAGGAATGGATTTTTCTTCAATGTTGAACTTAAATTTTATTTGTTCATGCTGTTTCGAATACATTTTTCCGTTCGTTTTTATAGTATGCCCCAATTCTTCGCCCGTTACCGCATTTCGAGTCTTGATGCTGAACTGACGATGGCGGTCATAAGACCATTCCTCTTCCTCCACGGGAGTTCTTCCCGACAATGTTTTAAAAAGCGTCCGAAGGTAGTGCATTTGCCCATCTCCGGCCATACGCGTGTAAGCCGATTCGATATGAGTAAGAAGCTCATTTGCAGAAGAAAAAGTTGGCGGTGTCATCATATATAAAATGATCACTGCGGTTGCCGCCGCTGTAACGGCGGTGCTGATAACATACTTTATTGTACTACGCCTCAGGGATGTTTTTTTAAAATAGGGTGAGTTCAGTAATTGCCTTCGCAGTTTGTTCTTAAATGTCAGGGGCACACGTTCAGGCAATGGTGTTTTTTCTAATTCTTCAATTAATTTTTGAGTATCCATATCTCAACTTTCACGCTTGCTAACTTTTCATGCCCTCTTTTAATTGCTCCAATGCTCTATGAACCAAAGACTTAACTGTACCTTCGGGTTTAGCGAGGATATCTGCAATTTCCGATAATGTCTTTCCTTCAAAAAATCTGAGAACGATTACGCTCTGATATTTTGAATTCAGTTGGCTTAACAGCTTATGCATCTTAATAAAATAAGACTTCTGCTGCAGTTCTCTTTCAGACTCCAATAACTCAAAATCTGCTGAGTTTGATTCCTCGGTCAAAAGATCGACAAAATCCTCAATGGAGGTTGTTTTATAATTTTTATGTTTTCTGAAATAGCCGTTAACCTCATTGGTAGCTATCCTAAAAAGCCATGCGGAGAATGGCACCTGTTTCCATCGAAAAAGCCAAAGTTTCTTGAGCGCAATATGAAAAGTATCTGCGGCGATATCTCGCGCCAATTCTACATTGGCAGTACGGTGAAGTAAATAGCGGTAAACCTCATCATAATAGCGATCAAATAATTCTCCGAACGCCAATGGATAGGTTCTTGCCCTTTCGATCAGTCTCCGTTCATTCTCCAGAAAATCACCGATTGCCGTTTCAAGTTTTTTGACTGGTTGATCCATATCTACCTATAATGCATTAATTTAAAAAAGGTTGCAAAATAAATTAAGCCTTGAAATATTTCAAATCATTCTTGACACTTTGTTTCTTTTTTAATATAGTTGTTAAATACAACTAATTACTTGAATATTTAAACAATAAAGAAATGATCCACCTGTTAAGAGAAGAGTCTCGGCGCATGGTTCGCGAGCTTAATATGCTCGGGCGCACTTTCCGTAACACGGGTTTGACCCACTCTGAGATACACACGCTAATCGAAGTTGACCACCACAAAGTACTCACAGCAAGCGAATTAGCCGATCTGTTGAATCTTGATAAGTCAACCATAAGCCGAATAGCTACGGCTTTACAAAGAAAAAAATTGATCTCGGTGACTACGGCAAGACACGATGCAAGACAAAAGGAATTACGACTCACTGCTTCGGGCACTGCGAAGCTTCGCAATATTGACCGGCTGGCTAATCAGCAAGTCAGCGCAGCGTGCGAACTGTTGGAGAAGGAGGAAATAGAAAACGTCTATAACGGCCTTCGCCTTTACGCTAAATCATTATGGCGGCGGCGGCATGGTGAGAAATACAACATACGTCCGATTCGTCGGGGCGACGACCCTTTTATCGCTAAGATTATCAGACAAACCATGACGGAGTATGGCGCTGTTGGCGCCGGCTTTTCCATACAAGACAAAGAAGTGGATACGATGTTCGATTCCTATAACACTAATCGTTCGGCATATTTTGTTATCGAATGCAACAGACAAATTCTAGGTGGCGGTGGAATTGCACCGCTAATTGGTGCTGAACCTCATATTTGTGAATTAAAAAAAATGTATTTTTTACCTGAATTACGAGGTTTTGGCCTTGGTAAAAAAATTCTGAACTTATGCTTAACGCGTGCAAAAGAGTTGGGTTATACTCATTGTTATCTTGAAACATTAAAACGAATGCAGGAAGCAAATCGCCTATATCAAAAATCCGGATTTAAATTACTCACTTCTCATTTGGGCAACACGGGTCACCATAAATGTGATGCATGGTATCTTAAAGATCTTTAGCTCTTAAGTGAAATGTTAACTTCACACATCCTCAAACAAAAATTACAGTCAATGGATAGCCAGGATTATGGAGCGTATCAGTCGTTATTAGGCGCTTATGACTTCGGCCTGTTTAAACTCTTTATTCAGCAAATACCCAAAGATCCTTATGCCCCGCCGCATACCGGCATTTATCGTATCCAAGTTCAACGCAACGATAACCGGATCATTACTTGCAACATAGGATCGAAAATACAAAAAATCGCACTCACCGATTTTTTGGCAAGGCGTTTTTTTGATTCCTGTCAGAAATTTTCCAAAGGTCATTGTGGAACGGGTTATGGCGGGATTATCACGATCAATCAACCGGGACAAGCGATCTTGGAAAGAAGCAGTGTTGTTGTCACGGATGAAGTCATCGAAGTGCGCTGTTTTCTGGGCATGCCCGCAGACGGCAGAAAAGTGGTTTCGAGCATTGCAGAAGAAATGTTCCTCACCGAACTTCCTCGAATCGTCGATGAGTCTTTGTTAAGTAAAAATATTGATCACAAGATACTTCAGAGACATATAGCGGCCGCAGAAGATGCGGAATATTTGCGCGATTCTCTCGATTCGCTAGGCTTGATCGCTTACATCGCAAATAATTCCATTCTACCTCGCGAAAGCGGTATTAGCGAGAAACCCACATCCGACAAAAATGCAGTTCCGTTTGTTAGCCCCGAAAGCTTAGTTAAGGAAATAGAACTTCCTCATGCCGGTTCTATAAAAGGAATGGCGATTCCTAAAGGGGTTACATTAATTACGGGTGGAGGCTATCATGGGAAATCAACATTGTTAAAAGCCTTGGAGACAGGAATCTATAATCACATTCCCGGAGACGGAAGAGAACTATGCGTAACGGCAATGCAGACCGCAAAGATACGGGCATACGATGGCAGGAGCGTTTCTAAAACCGACATCTCGCCTTTTATAAAGAATCTTCCGTTTCAAAAGGCTACGACATCATTTTCTACTCAAAATGCCAGCGGAAGCACATCGCAGGCGGCTAATATAATAGAAGCCCTTGAAGCCGGGACAGAGGTTTTGTTGATGGATGAAGATACGTGCGCGACCAATTTTATGATTCGCGACGTTAAAATGCAGAAATTAGTCAACAAAGCAGATGAACCGATCACGGCTTTCATTGACAAAGTAAAACAACTCTACTTAGGTCTATGCAAAAGAAGTGCATCGGTTACATTTTGGCAGACAAGATATTGACCTTACCGATTTAGAGCAACTTGTGGAGCTGTCTCAAACAAAGGCCTTGGGATATGCCCTTGTATATTCTAAAAAATATATGAATACAAAATATACTTTGCGGGAAGTTATTGATCGTGTTATAAAAGATATCGACGAACATGGCATAGATGTCATAAGCGACAAAATTTCCGGTCATTTTGCTTGGTTTAGAGGGCTTGAATTGGCATTAACTTTAAATCGTTTACGAGGTTTTGATGTTATTCAAAAGGAATCGAACGTGATGTGAAGAGAATAAAGGTGAAATAGAATTTTCTAATTCCCGCAGATAAAAGCCTCTGCGAAAGTCTGCGAAATTTGCGGGACATGATAATACGAAATACAAAACCAATGAATCCCATTCATCCGCATTCCGGTTCGTTTCTTATCGGACAGTTGAATCGTTTCGGCTCCGATCTCGATGCGAAACACGAGATAACATTCTGGTTATATTTTCCATCTGAAACATGCGCTCAAAAGGCAAGCCAAAAAGCCGTAGAAGCAGAATTGTCAGCAGACGTCACAGCCTCAATGGATGGCCAATGGCTGTGTTTAATCGCCTGTCCGCACGTGCCGGATGAAGCGTTGATTGATGGGGTAATGCAGTTTTGCATTAAGCTCGCATCGGACCTTGGAGGAGAATTCGACGGATGGGAAAGCCCTTTGTATATTTAGATAAAAATTGTAGTAAATAGGTAGCCGCAAGCTTCAGCTTGCGCAGGTTGAAGCCTGCGACTACCATTCTCTAGCATCTCTTATTCTCTAGTTTTTCTTCCATTCCGGCAGACGACCGGGTGTATGAGGAGCCCCGTATTTTTCAAGATCCGTTTCAACGCGCTTTACTTCTTCACCAATCGTTTTCAAAGAAACCAGAATCTCTCCAAACTGATCGGCCGCGACATCGTACAGATGGTAAAAGGTAGTTGTTGGCTCGGACGTCGTGCTCCACAAACTTCCGGTGACAGTCTCTACTTTTCCTCTCAACGATGTTGGCGCGGCACTTTCGTACGTGGCTCTCAGCTGATCTCCGTTCAATTTCCTGTTCAATACTTTTAGTTTTTCTTCAATTGATAAAACCGTTTGATACGTATCCTGAGGCAATTTTCCGGTTTCTGTTACCGCCTTTTTTAAATATGGAATCTTATCGACGAGCTCGCCGCGGTAGGCATCGGCTCCGGTAATTGCGCGAACCAATTCCGCGACTCTTCTATTGAATTCATCCAGTTTCTTATTGTCAGGTTCCGGCAGACTGGCCGCCTTCAGAGGCTTGCAATTAAAAGCCTGCGCGGGGACCAGCTCTGTCAGCTGGCCTTTGTCAAATTTTGCCAGTGACACTCTGTATTTTCCCGGAACAACCATGTATCCTTTATCGGGTTCGTTCCATGGAACGGTATTATCAAACGGCGTTAACGAAATTGGCGAAAATACATTATAACGAAAATCCCAAGCCAGCCTGTTCAGACCTTTGCTGATCGAGGTTTTTATTTTACGAACCGGGTTTCCCGCCTCATCCGTTATAGTAAATAATAAATACGGCTCCAGCTCATCGGCTTCTTTACGTAAGACGTTGTACGGCGGAAATTCTACTTCTTCCCCTTTTTTTTTGTTTTTCCTTTTCTAAGTCTCTTCTTTTTTGTTTCAAAGACTTGAAATCATCCTTAACATAATAAGTAAATACGGCGCCGATATCGGGATTCGGCGTTGAGAAAAAACCTCCGCCTTGGAATCCGACTCCGGGAAAGCCAAACGGAAGGGACGGGATAAACATCTGTGCATCTTTGATCGGAAATAGAACAGCGTCTTTTTGTAACGTTTCTTTAGACAGATTTCGTAAGGATGAATAATCGTCCAGAATATATATTCCTCTCCCGAAGGTGGAAACCACGAGGTCATTCTCTCTTCGTTGAATGGCCATATCCATTACTGCCATTGCCGGCATACCGTTATTGAAGGGGATCCATTCCTGGCCTCCCGTATTAGAAAAATATAACCCGAACAATGTGCCGGTAAACAAAAGTTTGGGGTCGACATGATCTTCGGCAATAGTGTAAGTTGATCCTCTTTTTGGCAGATTGGCGTTGATGGAACCCCATGTTTTCCCGCCGTCGGTCGTTTTCAATAAATATGGCTTGTAATCGCCTTCCGAAAAATTATGACACGCCGCATAGGCTACGGATTTATCATGGACAGATGCAATGATCTGATGTATCCTGGCATATTCAGGCAATCCAGGAATGGGCGCCGGTTTCGTCCATGTTTTTCCTCCGTCGGCGGTCACATAAATCAATCCGTCTCCGGATCCAACATATAAAATATTCTGATCTAAGGGAGATTCAGCAATAGCGGTGATCTGCGCCATCGATCCTTTTGATGCCAACTCATCAAAACTCCAACTTTTGCCCTGCATTCTTAATATTTTTTGCGGAACTCCGCGGGTCAGATCGGGACTGATAAGGCTCCATGTATTACCGCGATCATCTGTACGAAAAAGTCTATTGCCGCCAAAGTATAAACGCTTATTATCATGATGCGATATCAGCAGCGCCGCGTCCCAATCGAATCGATACGCAACATCCGCAGTATCAATAGGCTTAATATACAACTGCTCGCCTGTTTTTTTATCATACCGCACTAAACCGCCGTTTTGTGATTGCACATACAGTATATCCGGATCTTTCCAGTCTGCCTGCGTTTCAAATCCATCGCCGCCTAAGGTGAAAAGCCAATCCTGGTTGGTAATTCCTGCCGAACTGATCGTCCGGGACGGCCCCGCAAAACTGTTATTATCTTGTGTTCCGGCGTACACATTATAAAACGGCAACGCATTATCTGTTGATACTTTATATATTTCTGCAATTGGCAGATTATTTTTGAAGTCCCAAACTTTACCCTGATCCCAGGATTCGTATACTCCGCCGTCATTGCCTGATAGTAAATGTTTGTTGTTGGACGGATCGATCCACAGCGCGTGATTATCGACGTGTTTGAATTTTTCACCCAGATTGCTCCAGGTTGTTCCGCCGTCACGACTCACCTGATTGAATACGTCCATACTATAAACAAGGTTTTCGTCTTTGGGGTCGCAGAACAATTCCTGAAAATAGAAAGCGTACGTTGATACGTAACTACTGCGCTTGGTCCAGCTGGTGCCTCGATCCTGACTCCTGTATACGCCTCCTTTTTCTTTGGCCTGCACAATCGCATACAATACATCCGGGTTAGCCGGCGAAATTGCCATGCCAATTCTTCCTACATCTTCCGAAGGCAGGCCGTTCATAACCTTTTGCCATGTCGTCCCGCTGTCCGTACTTCGGTAAATTGCGCTTTCTGGGCCGCCTTGAACTGTTGAAAATAGTTTCTTGAACCGCTGATGTGCCACGGCATAGAGTATATTTGAAAATCTCGGATCCATATGCACTTGATAACAGCCGGTATATTCGCTGACATAAAGAACACGTGTCCATGTCTTTCCGCCGTCGGTTGTTTTATAAACCCCTCTCTCTCCGCCTTCATTTCTGAAAGGACCGTAAGCCGCAACATAAACGACATTTGAGTTTCCCGGATCAACCACGATTCCACCGATGTATTCAGATTGGCTCAGTCCCATATTCTTCCAGGTTTTCCCACCATCTTCGCTTCGGTAAACGCCGTCGCCGAAAATTACATTGGACTGATTATTGTTTTCGCCGGTTCCGACCCACACAACATTAGTATTAGAAGGATCAACCGTGACGCACCCGATCGAAAAAGATTTTTGTCCGTCAAACACAGGAGAGAATGTGATACCGTTGTTGGTCGTCTTCCATAAAGATCCGTGGCCGGATGCAACGAAATATTCAGCATGGTTATTCGGATTTACCGCAATATCAACCACACGGCCGCCCGTAAACGCGGGGCCGATACTTCTGAGTCTCAATCCGGAAAGCGAAATGTTTTTTAAAGAATCGGCCAAAGACGGAGCATTCGTTTTTTGAGCCATGATTGAAGTAGAGGCCAGTGCGAGCACACAATAGACCAGAATCAATTTCGTCAGTTTCATAATATTCCTTTCTATGGTAGGTGTTTTAATAACTATTTGAATCTTATTCCCTGAAATCGAATGATCTACAGGATGGATTGTGCGGAAAGATATACGCCGCCATAGCTTAAAGGTTGCAGAACTTTTTGCGATTGTCAAGATTGGAGTTTAAACAAAAAAACCATTAACCTCTACGTTCTTTGCGCGGAGACAAACAATCTTTTGGTCGTTTGAATAAGCCTGTTTGCGGATATGAGATCAAAGTGTAAAATTACGTTTTGTTTTAAAAAAAAGCTTGTATAACTTTTGATGAAGTGCTTTGGATAAGATCCGATAATTGAGGCCATAATTAATGGAGTTAGAAGAAGTTTACGAAAAGCTCGAGTCCCATTCCGAAAACAATTTTTGGCATGATGTCACTGGCGATTTCCTTAAAGTAAGAGATGAAAAAAAGGAAAATGGGTTTGAGGAAATTGCACAAATTGCCCAATGGGAAATTGAATTTTTCTCATTTCGGATTATCAAAAACGAACTCCACTCCATGTGGAAATCTGGTGACCATGAATTTCCAGCATTAAAAACCTTTACAGATCAGACCTACGACTACCTCGTCACCCGCCTAAACTCATCGAAAAACCCGCCTGTTAAAGCGCGATACGCTCATATCCTTTGGCTATCACCAAGACGAAATTTCGATTATGCAAAAACGGCAGTAGACTCTTATTTAGCATCAATTATTCTATTGGAAAAACTTGATCAGGCGGAACCAGATAAACATCACGGACTTCACTTAGTTGATACGCTTCTAAATGCCTTTCGCATTTCTATTTCGACCAAATATAAGGCCGATGTATTAAAGACAGAAGTGTTACGTTTGATCAATGAGTTTTATATTAATAGTTCTTCATCTTTCTATCTCCGGTTTGAATTGACTAATTTGATAATAGATCAGGCAAAGGTTTTCAAAGATAGCGATTTCCTAAATATCACTGGGGTATTGACATCCGTCGCCGATGTTGAACTTAAAAAAGATCATTGGCCTTCGGCAATCAAATTATTTGAACTGGCCGAACGCGTAGACCTTAAAATAAAGAAAGACTCAACGGGCTGGAAACGACGCATGGCTGAAGTTTATGAAAAGCAAATGGAAACCCGAAATGATGAAGATAGTGTTGCCTTGACGTTTTGCTCTCACGCTTTGGAGTTATACAAACAAATTAACGATAGAACAAAGGTTTCGGAATTAGAATTAAAATTCAATCAATTGAAACAATCATTCCAACTTGGTTCTGTTTCTCACGATATTGACATATCTGATGTAATGGAACATGCAAAATCGGAATCTAATCGGCTAAAGGCATTGAACAACGACGATGTGTTCAAGTACTTGATTTCAAACAAAAATTTACTCCCTCGATACGAAGACTTGGCGGACCAGGCTGAAAAGTCAAAGAATGAATTTCCATTACAATATCTAATGCCAAAGACGATTTATGATAAGTGGGGACATCCAATCCAGCATTTTGGCAACGATGAGGAACGAATGCAATTTGCCATTCTTCAGGGATTTGACTTGAGCCTTCAGGCGGCCCATCTTCATTTTTTGCATTACATAATGATTGATTTAATTCGACATAGAAAGATTTCATACGAATCTTTTTGTTCCTTTCTCGATAGAGATTCGTGGCTTACAAAAGAGATTACTAGGAAAACACGTAAGGGTAATTCCTATTCCTATCGTTGGTTAGATATTCTTTCGCCCGGAGTTCAAAGCTATTTTACAGAAATATACTTTTGGCTCTTGGATGATGATCGAAAACCGAATTTCGTGTTAGTTGTCGATTCGTTAGCTTTGAAGATCGAAGGACTACTTAGGGATATTTGTGAGTTTTCAGGAATCACAGCTTTTATTTCTCAAAATGATGGACAGGGAAGAATTACATATCGCCAAAAGGATATAAACACTCTTTTGCGAGAAGAGAAGCTTCTGGCGTTAATCGGTCAAAATGATAGTTTTTTCCTTCGGTTTTTGCTTGTTGAGCATGTCGGGTATAATTTACGAAATCAGGTGGCTCATGCTTTTTTCGGGCCTGATGAATATACAGTTACAGCAGCTCATCTTTTGATTATTGCGATTTTGAAGCTTTCAAGATTTCAAGTTATTGCAAAAGAACCGGCAGAAACTTAGTGTCATTATCAATTTCTGAGTTATAAAAAACGAAAAAAACCATTAACCTTTGCGTTCTTTGCGCGCTCTGCGGTTAATGGTTTTTGTATTGGGTAAAGACGAGCGACCTTTTGTCGAACACCTTTATAACAAAAAATCAAAGCTAGACTTTAGATTCAATTGGAATTATTCCTGCCAAATCTGACGAATAATGCCGGAATAACGATCATGTTTAGTGCCGTTGAACTCAGTAGCCCGCCAAGAATAACGACAGCCATCGGAGCCTGTATTTCGCTTCCCGGTTGATCGGCCGACAAAACCAGAGGAATCAAAGCTAGTGCTGCCGTGAGCGCCGTCATAAGAACAGGGGTTAATCGGTCAATGGAGCCCTGAAAGATGGCCTCACGAAATTCTTTTCCTTCACCTATGAGATGCTGGTAATGGGCAACCATAAGAATTCCGTTTCGGGTCGCAATTCCGAATAACGTGATAAAGCCGATCAACGAGGCCACGCTCACAATTCCGTCGGAGATAAAAACGGCGGCAATGCCGCCAATCAACGCCAGAGGAAGATTGACCATAACGATGAAGGCCGTCCGTAGGGACTTGAATTCGAAAAAAAGAATCAGGAAAACAATCAAAATAGCCGCCACGCTAAGGAAACCAATGGTTTTTGATGCTTCTTGCTCCGTCTCAAACTGGCCGCCATATTCAATATGATAACCTTCCGGAAGCTTTACGTTGTTTTCTATCCGAACTTTAATGTCGTTAACCACGCTCCGCAAATCGCGATCGGAAACATTGGCTTGTACAACAATCTTTCTTTGAACATTCTCACGGCTAATGGTATTGGGGCCTTTTTGCGAGGCGATAGTTGCAACTTCGCCAATCGAAACACGAATACCCATCGGCGTATCGATCATCATTTGTTTGATTTTTTCGATGCTTCCGCGATGGGCCTCATCATAACGCACTAAAAGATCAAACGTCTTTTGTTCTTCTACAATTTGTGAAACGACTTCCCCGTTAAACGCCACATCTATCGCTTCGGATAAATCGGCAACGGTCAATCCATAACGAGCCATCATGGTGCGATTAGCTTTAACGGTAATTTGAGGAACTTCGATTTGTTGTTCCAATGCCAAATCAGCGATACCTTCAATATCCTCCATTTGTTTCTTGACTTCCTGGCCGATAAAACGCAGGCGGTAAAGGTCCGGCCCAAAAACTTTAACGGCGATATTCGCGCGTGTGCCGGACAACATGTGATCAATTCTATGACCCAGAGGCTGACCAATGGTTATGTTAGTTCCGGGAACCACGCTGAGCTTTTGCCGCAAATCATTAAACATTTCTTCCTTAGACGTTCCGTTGAGTTCAAAACGTGCATCCAGTTCAGCCGCGTTGACCCCTTGGGCATGTTCGTCAAGTTCAGCGCGTCCCGTTCGTCTGGCCGTTGATTTAATGGATGGATGGCCGAGTAAAATAGTTTCAACCATCGAGCCGATTTTATTAGATTCTTCAAGCGATGTACCCGGCATGGTCACCACGTTGATAGTGAGCGAGCCTTCGTTGAATTCAGGTAAGAACGAACGGCCTAAAAACGGCACTATCGATAAGGCGGCCAAAAGCGTAATCATGGCTGACGCCAGAACCAGATTGGGCTTCGCAAGTACAACGGTTAAAGTTTTTTTATACCAACGTTTTAAATTCCTGACTACATAGCTGTCACTGGCATGCGTCATGAATTTCATTGTCGGCAGGATATACGCACAAAGCGCTGGCGTGAGCGTTAACGCAACGACTAAAGATGCGGAAACCGATGCGACATAAGCAATTCCCAGCGGCTGTAAGAGCCTGCCCTCGACGCCGCCGAGGAAAAACAATGGCAAGAAAACAACTACAATAATCAGAGTAGCATTGACGATAGATGAACGTATTTCTTTTGATGCAGAGAATATTATTTCCATCGCAGGTTTGCGGGCCGACTCGGGGAGTTGATTATTCTCTTTAAGCCTTCGAAATACATTTTCCACATCGATGATCGCGTCATCCACAATGGCTCCAACGGCGATAACCATTCCTCCAAGAGTCATCGTGTTGATCGTAATATCAAAAAGTTTCATCACGAAAACGGCGGAGATTAAGGAAAGCGGCATTGCGGTCAGCGAGATGAACGTCGTTCTGAAATTTCCAAGAAACAAAAATAACACCATGATTACCAATAACGCCCCATCCCTAAGAGCCACCGCGACATTATCAATGGCAACCTGGATGAAATCAGCCTGGCGAAAAATATGTTTGTTGATGGTCATGCCTTCAGGAAGGGAACCCTGGATATTGACCAATTCGGATTCGATCCGCTCAGTTAAAGACAAGGTATTTGCGGCCGGTTGTTTTTGAATGGAGATAATCACAGCCGGCATCGCGTTGACCGAAGCGTCCCCGATCTTCGTTGCTGCGCCGATTTTGACTTCAGCAACATCGCGAACTAGAATAGGCGAACCATTTCTTACCGCAATGGCTGACTGTTCGACGTCCGCTGGCGAATAGACACGCCCAAGGCCACGAATCAGGTATTCCTGGCCTTTTTCCATAAAAACGCCGCCGGAAGAATTTTGATTGGATGTCTCAACCGCTTTCAGAACTTGTTGTAATGTAACCTCGTAGGCAATGAGCTTTTCAGGATCGACAAGCACTTGGTATTGTTTTGTTCCGCCTCCAATTGGGACTACTTGTGAAACTCCCGGAATAGCTAAAAGTCGTTTCCGTATAGTCCAGTCTGCAGCGGAGCGGACATCAAGCTCGGAATGACGGTCACTTGAAAGGCTAATGAGCATGATTTCGCCCATAATCGACGATATAGGCGCGAGTACGGGTGGAGAAACACCTTTAGGCAATTGGCCGGAAATCAATTGTAATTTTTCGTTGATGATTTGCCGCGCAATGAAAATGTCCGTGCCCCACTCAAACTCAACCCAAACGATTGAGATGCCCATGGCAGTCGATGAACGAACGCGGCGGACATTAGTCGCTCCATTGACGGAAGTCTCGATGGGGAAGGTCACTAAAGTCTCGACTTCTTCCGGCGCCATGCCGTGCGCTTCGGTTAAGATGGTTACCGTTGGCGCGGTGAGATCAGGAAAAACATCAACCGGTATACGGAAGAGAACGTACGTCCCGCCGATCAAAATGCCTATCGCGCTCAATACCACCAGTAATTTGTTTTTTAGAGACGCCTGTATGATTTTATCAAGCATAATTATTCTTTATTTAGGTTAATGAGTTTAATGTTCATGGCCGTGAGCGGGCAACTGGCTTGAAACGGATGCCAAACGTACTTGGTATGCCCCAACCGTTACGACACGTTCACCTTCGTGAAGACCGCTAAGAATTCCCACCCTTTTTCCGTCGCGCTCACCAAGTTCAACCATACGTTTTACAAACGACTCGCCTTCGGCATGAACATACAGTGCATAATGGCCTTCTTCTTCGATCAAAGCAGTTTCCGGCACAGAAAGGACCGTATCGGCTCTTCCGGTTTTGACATGGACGGTGGCAAACATGCCGATGCGAAATTGATCGTTCGGATTTGATATTTCGAAAATCAAGGGAACCGTCCGGCTTTTCTCATCTACGACCGAGCCGATACTGATCAGCTTTCCGTTATTCTGATGGACTTCAAAACGCGAATTAAACCCTGGAATCACAAATTCTGCATTAACAACCCTGCCAATCTTGCCGATTTCCGTGACAGGGACCGCTGTTTTTAGCCAGACCCTATTCGTATTGACAATCCGAAATAAAGGCTCACCGGCATTAAATTGTTTCCCAATTTTAAAGTTCACTTCGGCGATTCGCCCTTCAATGGGTGAAGTTAAGGTAAAGTTGTAGTTTTTCTGGTTTCCTGTATCAAATCGCACGAAGCGTGAAATTCCATTCAAACGGCCTTCCGCTTTTTTGTATTTCGCCTCAGCTTCTTCAAATTCTTTTAGCGAAGCAAGCTTTTGATCGAAAAGTTTTTTTACCCGCTCGAAGTCTTGCCTCGTGACGTAAAGTTCATTCTCTGCGTTTGCATATTGTTCCGCAAACGGTTCGCCGCCATCCGGTTGCTGAACGGCCGGTGCCATTGTTGCAAGCGATTGTCCTTTGCTGACATATGATCCTGGCGCTGGAACGGATAGATTGTCTTCCGGCAAAATCAATCCGGCAAATGGCGCAGATACAATAATATCGCCGTTAAGCCGGGGAATAATTTCTCCTGCACCCGGTACGGAACCGGTGATTACTCCTTTTTGAACAGGCTCTGTGCGAAAATCGATCTTCCATTGCTGTTCTTTGAGAAATGAAATAGTTTGTTCATTGGATTTTTCTTCGGAGGATTCAGGAATATCTTTTTCAGATTCATAAACGGCAATGGTATTCACACGAACCGTATCTTTATTTGGCTCGCCGAGAATCAATGCAAGAGAATACGTGCCGCTTTTTTCAAACTTTACAGTAGGCCTGTAAATACCGGGCGATGTCGGTTTCGACTCCGTTGTTTGAAAGGTTGTGCCATTGGATTCGAATATCAATGTGATACTTCCTTCGCTAACGGCTTTGAAACTCTCGAGTGTTGTGAGATGAACGGCAAAACGCGCTTCACGTCCGACGATTAAAGCCGGATGTTCCATAAAGAGCTCCGTTTTGCTTGTCCAAATTGTGACGGATCCGCCGCCTGTGACTTGATGTACGATCTCTTTTTGCTGGGTTGAGCAACCCCATATTAGAGAATAGACTATAGCCATAAGGCAAAATTGTCTCATAAAAGAACTTTCGTGATGTCTTGAATTGGGAAAAGAGTTTTGTCTCAAAAGACACTACTAAAATCTTTTGAGAAGGAAGAGGCTAGCTAATGGGTGGAGAGCGGCCAAAATTACTTAAGTCAAATGGAGATATGAATTTTGGCGGGGATTCAAAAACCAAACTAAAATCATCCGGAAAAGGATCATCGCTTTGAAAACGCTCAATTTCAGTAACCTGAAAATTCTGATTATTTAGAGGAGCTTGAGTTTTTCGCTGAGTAGCTTCATTCTTGACTATAACAACAGCATGATCGGTTTCATGTGACTCAAAACCCGCATCATGATTCGTGATAAAAAAATCTTCGTGAGCATGGAACACAAGATCTTGATCGTGGTGGTCTAAATCCATGTGGAAATGAGAGCCGGCCGCTGTAACAAGTGTGAACAGGTAGCTCGCCGCAAGAAAGTATCGGCTAATAGTTTTGAAATTCTTCATACCAGCAACATACAGTTTTAAAAATCTTCCGTCAAGTTTTCTTTATCCACATAAAGTTTTACACGCGTCATGGAAGCTCACGTCATAAAAACGAAAAAGCCCTTCTAAACAAAAAACCATTAACCTCTGCGTTCTTTGCGCGCTTTGCGGTTAATGGTTTTTCAATGGGTGGAGACGACGGGAATTGAACCCGTGTCCGAGAGTAAGCTACTAAAGATGTCTACATGCGTAGGCCTGTTTTGGTTTTAACTGATCCATAAAAAACGGCCAAAAAACGAATCAGCGAGCTCGATACTCCGCTTTTGGCGGAGTATTCGCCTTTGTCCTCCGAGCATTGGACATCGGCTAGTTTGTCTGAAATGACATTTTAACAAACCCCAACAAACGGGAGTAAGTTAAAACGGACTGCAGGAAATTAATCCTTAAGCAGCCAATGCGTATGCATTGTTGTTGTTTATCTTTTTTCCGCTTATTTAACGCGCACACAGAAAAAGCGCGGCACGCAACCCTTAGCGACCTAGACCCGTCGAAGCCAGTTCGTCCCCAATATTTTCAATGAACAATTTACAGTGATCAGTTAGCAGTTAGTTGTCTAAATATACAACATGACAGAATAAAATTTATTCCAATTCAAAAAAGCCTTTTTGGTCAATGTAAACTGTTAACTGACCACTGTTTTGTGCGACCAGAAGGAATCGAACCTTCAACCTAATGATTAAGAGTCATTTGCTCTGCCAATTGAGCTATGGTCGCGGAAAAAATGAATACTGATTAATAATTTAAAAATATCCGAGTTCCTAGTACTCATTATTCATTGATCATTGACGAACGGGGCAAATCTATATAAAAAGACTTTCCTTTGCAAGATTTTTCTACGTCTAATCAAGTTCTTGATTCGCTCTGTGAAAGCACGTTATGCAAAAGGATCTTAAACTCCTCGATGTCGTATGGTTTCACTATAAATCCGGAAAAGCCGTGTTTACGGAAATTGGAAATGACCGGATCATTGGAATAGCCGCTCGCAACAATCACTTTAGCCTGCGGATCGTACTCGAGTAACTTTTTGATCGCATCCTTGCCTCCCATACCGCCCGGTATTGTCAGATCCATAATCACCGCATCAAATCCTTTTCCCGCATCTTTAGCTTCTTTATACATCTTAATTGCCTCAATCCCGTCGCCGGCTGCAGCCGATTCGTATCCTATTTTTTTCAATATGCGTGAGGTAATATCACGAATATCTTCTTCGTCATCCATAATCAATATTCGGCCCGATCCCTGCCCGATCGACATTTTGTATTCTTCCGGTTTGGAGATCTGGTGTCCGGATGCGGGTAAATAAATGAAAAAAGTTGTCCCTGAACCCAGTTGGGATTCGACCGTAATATGTCCGTCATGCTTTTTTATTATAGAATAACAGGTTGCAAGCCCAAGCCCGCTGCCTTTCTGTTTGGTAGTAAAGTACGGATCAAATATTTTAGCGAGATGTTCAGGCGGAATTCCCATACCCATATCTTTAAAAATGATCTTGACATAATTCCCGCTTCGCGGAGTTAATGAAAGTTCGTCCACGTGAATATTCTCAGCGAATATTCTAATAAAACCGCCGTCCGGCATGGCCTGTATGGAGTTTATTACCAAATTATGAATAACTTGGCCGATTTGCCCTTGATCAATTTCTGCATGCCACAGATCGTCCGCTATCTGGTATTCACATAATACATTGGAACCGCGAATCATGAAGTCTGCGGATTCACGTATTAATTCACCTACCGCAGCGGCTTTTCGTATAGGCGTTCCTCCGCGGGAAAACGTGAGTAATTGCTGCGTGAGTTCTTTGGCGCGATAAGAGGCCTTTTCAGATCTATTTAGGATATCTGTCAATCGTTCTTTATTATTCGATTCTACGTCCATTTTTGCGAGAGCAATATTTCCCAAGATGGCCGTTAAGATATTATTGAAATCGTGCGCGATGCCGCCCGCCAAAAGCCCTACGGATTCAAGCTTTATGGATTTTATTCTTTCTTCTTCCATTTTGCGTTTCTCTGTCACATCACGAAAAACGATGACCGTTCCGATAACTTCACCGTCTTTGTTTTTGATCGGCGCGCCGCTGTCCGTGATCAATCTTTCAGATCCGTCCCTGGCGATTAAAATAGTATCGTTGAGTAACTCAAAAAACCCGTCCGAATTAATAATTTTTGATATGGGATTGGTGAATTTCTCACGGGTTTTGTAGTTCGCGATATTCAAAACCTGATCGATCGGTTGATTCAGAACTTCTTCCTGGGTCCAGCCTGTCAGTGATTCAGCTACTTTATTCATCAAGATAATATGTCCGTTCACATCTGTGGTAATCACTCCATCACCGATCGACCGCAATGTGACCATGAGCAACTCTTTTTCTTCGGCAATAGCCGCTTCGGCTTTCTTACGTTCAGTGATGTCATAGTAAACGCCCTGAATAGCGGGGTGGTTTTTCCAGGTAATCTCCGCAACTGAAACTTCTACATCGCGTTTCAGCCCGCTCTTTGTTATAACGCTCAACTCGTAATGATTTTCAACTTTTTCTCCAAGTTTTCTTTTTCTTCTTCGTTCCCATATCATATCATGATTTTCAGGCGTTATCAAATTCATATAATCAAACCCCGGCGCCATGACCTCGGCTCGATTATACTCAAACAATTTTTCCCAAGCTTCATTGACCAGTATCAATTTATCAAATTGAATGATATACACGGGATTAGAAGATTGTTCAATTAGTGCCCGGTACTGTTGTTCACTTTCCCGTAACGCTTCTTCCGCTCTTTTTCTATCGGAAATATCATAAGTAATAAATTGCAAAGCAGGCTGATCATTATATGTAATCTTTGATATGACGGAGGTATACCAGTGAACATTGCCCCATTTGTCGATGAACCGGTTTTCAATCGTATCGGAATAGGCCTCTGAGCCCACAATAAATCGCCTAACGAAACTTGCAACGCGCTTCTGGTCGTCCGGATGAATGAACGGGTTTTCTTCCTGCAAAAATTGAAAATCATTGAGCGAATAACCCGTCTGCCTTTCCAAAGACGGATTCGCATATAACATACGCATCGAATAATCCATAATGAAAATGGTGTCGTGAAAGGACTCGACAAACGTACGGTATCGGAGTTCACTTTGAATTAAATTCTCGTACAATTGCGCGTTTTCGATAACGGTGGAGGCGGTACCGGCAAAAACGTTGAGTAAGCGCAAGTCATCATCCGTGAATGCATCGGTTTTGACGGAGGTTTCTAGAGCAATCGTCCCTACAATACGCTTCTTCGTAATGAGCGGAGTGACTATGGCGCTTTTGAGTTCAGTGATTTCCTCTATGTCCCCTTCATATTTATGTTCATTTACATCGGAAACCAAAATACCTCTTCTCTCCCGAATAGCAAAACCGCTGTATCCCATAGTAACCGATATCCGCAGAACTTTAATTCTCGGATCGGCATAACCCATAAGTGCTCCACAATACAATTCCTGGCTTTTTTCATCAAGCAACATGATTGAACCTTTTTCAACTGCGGGAATTGCCGTCTTCAAAGTTTGAAGCATATTTTCTAAAAGCGGTTTGACCTCTATCGTATGGCCGAGTAATTGACTAACCTTAGCAAGAGCTTCAAGTTCACGCACATATTGAATATTTTTTCTTTCGACTCTGGAACGTTCTGAAGATTCCAGTGCAAGTGAAATAGTATCCGCTACCGACGTTGCAAACTCCTGATCTTCAATACTCCATTCTCTGGTTTTGCCGACTTGTTCATGACAAATCACTCCATAAGCTTTTCCGTGAAAGCGGATCGGAATATCCATCATGGAACGAATATCTAACGGTGCGAAATAATCACGCGCCAGTTCTCGTGTTGCCGGATTGGTATGGATGTCCGTCGCTATAACAATACGATTGCTGCTTAAAGCTTCAAAATAGGAGGGGTAATCTCTGACATTTAATCTTTCTTCTGCCACATACTGATCTTTGCTATTAACATACAGATAATTAGTGATGATCGACGATCCGTCTTCGCTGAAAAACCATACGCCGACGCGTTCAACTTCAAGCGTTTTAGCGTTGACCTGAGTAATTTTTTTTAATACCAAATCCAGATCGCTATGATCGATTTTGGATAATTCCAGTAAAACTTCCTGATACCGGATTGTCTTTTCTGCACGCAACCGCTCCGTCATTAAACTTTTTTCACGCTCGGTCATGTCACGGAAAATACCCTGAACAATTCTTTCTCCTCCCAGTTCCGATATGCTCGAGCTTATTTCCACAGGAATTTTTCTTCCGTCAACATGCTGAACATGAAAGAAGTCGGTGTGTCCTTCCGGTTTTTGAGCTAAATTTTGAAAAGTATCTGTTGTTTTTTCTGCATCTTCAGGCGGATGTAACTCCGACTGGTGCATCCCAATGATCTTTTCAGCCGGTAAACCGATTAATTCCTCCGCTTTTTTATTAGCATTGATCACGATGCCCGTTTTCGCATTTGCTACAAAAATGGCGTCGTTAGCCGTCTCAATTAACTTGCGATAGGCCTCTTCCGACTGCCGGAGCGCTGTTTCGCGTTCTTGACGTTTTATTATCTCCTTTTTGAGCTTTGTATTTGTTTTTGTTAATTCAGCGGTGCGCTCTTCAATGCGTATCTCCAGTTCATCCAACGTTTTCCTCAATTCGTCTTCCGCTGTTTTCCTGCTGAAAAAACCCGGGATCTCATACTTCGTTATCTTTTTGGAAAGCTTGGGTTGCGCCTGGAGATAGTCTTTGATGTATCCTCCTACTCTTGACGGATGCCCCATAATGAACCGGCAGTGATCATCGCCTTTGGCTTTACATAATATTTCCGTTGCAACCAGCTTGATGCCGAAACTTTCTTCGCACCATCCGGAAGAATATCCGGAATTCATTACGCATACCGGGAAATCAACTTTCTTCTTTGCTTTGATCCAAGAATCCGATTCGAATGAATACGGATGGTCGTAAATAAGATAATAATTTTCATCCGGCGTCGGGCGGCTTTCCGGAAAAATATCTACGAAGGCCCAACCGGAATGAGAAAAATGAATCGGCCCGGCGGATAGCTTTTCGATAGGATCTTTCAGCTTCATTTTTTTATGAAATGAACGGGCATCCGCAACGCCGATCGCATGCGCTATATCAAAAAGCAGGCTGCGCGCTACTGCCAACGCTTCTTCTTCGCTTTTGTCCCTATAGGTATTCTTGATCATCTCAAAAAACTCAACGGACATGGAGGCGGCGCGAACAAAGATGTAGCGCTGGCCGAAAATTTCAATCGTGCCTTTACTCGCGTTCTCCTTACGTTCTTTAAAATACGTGCTTACAAATTTTTGCGCGCGCGTAAATAACGGTTCAAACTCTTTTGGAACTTTTACTGTTTTTAACATAAAACAACTTGACGCAAAATTTAGAACTGAACAGTTATACCGTTGGTTATTGAGAGATCGTACTTTTTAATATCCGGCGGCGGCTCGTGGTCAAAACGTAAACTTACCGCTGTCAGAAAGTTTAATGACTCGGTAAACGAAAAAGATAGTGAATTTTCATTAATAACCCTGTAATCGGAACTACGCTGTAATGCCATCTGAATATAAGCGGTCGAGGAAAACGACAGACGTGTATCCGGCTTCCATGTAAAAGACAAATAGTTCGTTGAACGAACTAACGTCTTTGTGTCCGGAGGCTCTGTTGTCACTTCACGTTCATGCATCAGGCCTGACCCTACTCCTAAAAATAGTTTTTGCGGACGGCCCAGAGAGGTGTCGATATTGCGAACTTCGTATCGCAAGCCTGCCCCTAAAACGCGGCGATCTTTTAATAATATAAGTTTATTAAATTCCCTCTGAAAAAACGCTTCCGCAATCCAAGACGCACTTAGATCGCGCGTGACTCTTGCGTGTAAAAAACCTTTATCAGAAAATAAGTCGCCTCCGCTTTTCCCGCGCTCATAATTCAATATAAGAAATGAATAATAATTGGT
>WBUR01000008.1 GCA_008933615.1 bacterium
AAGGTACCTTTATGGACTTATCTACGTCGTACATGGGAATGAAGTTAAAAAACCCGATCGTTCCTTCGGCTTCTCCATTGTCCAAGGACATTGCGAATATCCGCCGTATGGAAGACGCCGGCGCATCTGCGATCGTGATGTATTCGCTTTTCGAAGAGCAGATCACGCACGAATCCATGGAGCTTTATTACCACATGACGCACGGCACGGAAAGTTTTTCAGAAGCTCTTTCCTATTTTGTCGATCTGCAAAAATATAATCATGGGCCTGAGGAATATCTTGAGCATATCCGGAAAGCGCGTGAAGCGGTGAATATTCCTATCATCGCCAGCCTCAACGGCTCATCAAATAACGGATGGCTGCAATACGCTAAACAAATTCAGGAAACGGGCGTCGACGGAATCGAACTTAATATGTATTATGTTGCGGCCGATGTCACCGAATCGAGCGAACAATTGGAACAACGATATCTCGAGACCGCCCGATCGATAAAGAACCTGAAAATTCCTGTTGCCGTAAAACTCAGCCCTTATTTCACATCGTTGGCCCACATGGCGAAGCGATTCGACAAATTGGGTATTGATGCGCTGGTTTTGTTCAACCGGTTTTACCAGCCGGACATCGATCTTGAAAAACTGGAAGTGGTTCCGAACGTCATGCTGAGCACGCCGCAGTCCATGCGTCTTCCTTTGCGATGGGTTGCCATTCTGCACGGCCGCATCAAAGCAAGCCTCGGTGCAACCGGCGGCATTCATACGCATGAAGATGCCCTCAAAATGCTGATGGCCGGCGCTAATGTTACGATGGTTTGTTCGACCTTGTTACAAAACGGGATCGGCCGTATAACTGAAATTTTACGCGGCATGGAAACCTGGATGAAAGAGCATGAATACGTATCCGTCGAACAAATGCTCGGAAGTATGAGCCAGAAATCGGTTGCCGATCCGGCCGCATTCGAGCGCGCCAACTACATGAAAGCGCTTAGTACGTATACGCTAACGGACGATCTGCTGTATCATAATTAGAAAACATTGCTGACATCGGAGATAGGAATGCCCGCAAAAATATTTTTTTACGTTCTTTTAATTTTATTTCTATGTGAAACCGACTTCCTAACAGCTCAACGCAGATATATAGATAACGCTCATGGATTTTCTCTTGGCCTGGGAGGGTCTTTTTCACAGGGTTCCGGCGAAACTTCCGAGAGTGTTGATTTAACCACCGGCTTTGCTAAAAGCGCCGAATTTATCTTTTCAGCGGGAAAAATATCGGCGAATCATGCTTCGACGGGTTATTTTGCATGCGGGGCCGAATTGTACGGCGACAACACTATTGCACCGGTCGTTGACGTGGGCTACTTCCGTTTTGGGAACAAAGAAAAATACGGGAAACACGGTTTAGCTATTGCATGCGGTCTTTCAGTTCTTGCTGTTAATACCAAAGAAATCGTGATTGCGCCCGAAGTGGGTTTTGGAACTTCATTGAGTTTAGATAAAATGAATTCCGGCGTTCCCCGTATTTTGTCCATCTCCATATCGGCCGGCATAAAACCCTCTCCAGGCAAATTAATCCTGGTGCATCTGGGTACGGCCGGGGAAAAAAGCCTGTGGGTTACAACTATGGGGTTGAGCATTCTTTTTTGGTAAATTCTAAAATAAACCGATAGATTTTATTACCCATTCCAGGAGGCATCATATGCATTCACTCACCGAAGTCACCCTGACCGAATTCCAATCCGCACTGACACCTCAGAATATTCGTGTTATCCAGATCATTCAGGGCGCCATCGGATTGGGAGTGGTGATGTTCATGGGCGTTGTATTGTTTGTGTATTCATCGCAAACGATGAATGTTGACGCTCGCATCACGAATGACGATTACGATTTGATTAATATACTAACCCTCGCGCACATTATGATTGCGGCCGCTGTTTACACCGTAGCGCGCGTTGTGTTCAATCTTTTACTCAGTTCCTCCGTGCTCCGCAACGGCGTAACTAAAATAATGAAAGACGGACAGGGACGCGTTATTGAAAACCCGGCAGAAAAAATGTTGGCGATAATCCGTTCCGCTATGATCGTCCGGCTCGCCATGATCGAAGCGCCGGCAATATTCGGTTTGGTCATTTGTTTAATTGCCACGTTTAACGGTACCATACAGGAGACCCCGTCGATTTGGTTGAATGCGATCACGGCTTTAATACTCATCGGATTCGTGATTCTTACTTTTCCAAATAAAGAACGTGTCGAAGAAATATTTAATTCAAAAATTTCCGGAACGCCGTCGTGATTGGCAACAACATTCAGTTGCACAACCCAGCTAAATTAAATTTATAATAAACAACCATTAGTAACCGATTGCCGCAAGAGATTTGAACAGCATTTTTGATAATAATTTTACAATTTGATCGCGTTATTTGCTTGAAACAAATTTGTTACTTCGCTATATTCAGTCGCGATTGAATGGACATGTTGAAACTTAATAAATATAGGAGCTGATTATGGCCGGAAAAAAAATAAGCGCTTTCAAAAATGAGCCTTTGACGGATTTTTCTAAATCTGCCAACAAAAAGGCATTTGAAAAGGCATTAAAAAAAGTTGAAAGTGAACTCGGTAAAGAATATTTCGTCATCATTGACGGCGACCGCATTCGCACCAATCAGACATTACGCTCGCTGAATCCTTCGAATCGCGAGCAAGTGATCGGCACGTTCTATCAGGCAAATGAAGAATATGCCAATAAAGCGATTGAACTGGCGCATGAAAAATTTCTGAAATGGCGCACCGTCACGCCGGAAAAACGCGCGCAATATCTATTCAAAGCCGCCGCGATTATGCGTAAACGTAAACACGAGTTTTCATCATGGATGGTATTTGAAGTTGGGAAGAGTTGGGTCGAAGCGGATGCCGATACGGCGGAAGCGATCGACTTTATGGAATTCTACGGACGTGAAATGCTGCGTTATGCCGGCGATCAGCCGTTGGTAAAACTTCCCGCCGAAAAAAATCGCCTGCTTTATATTCCGCTAGGCGTCGGCGCGGTAATTCCCCCGTGGAATTTCCCGTTGGCTATTCTCGTTGGTATGACAACGGCCGCCATCGTTGCGGGAAATACCGTTGTACTTAAGCCCTCCAGTGATTCGCCCTCCATCGCGATAAAGTTTTTTGAGTTGATGGAAGAAGTTGGTTTGCCGAAAGGAGTTCTCAACTTCGTTCCCGGGCCGGGTTCCGGCATGGGTGACGCATTGACCAAGCATCCGTTAACCCGTTTCATCGCGTTCACCGGCTCTAAATCAGTCGGCTTGCATATTAATAAAGCCGCCGCCGAAACACAGACCGGCCAGCTCTGGATCAAACGCGTGGTGGCAGAAATGGGAGGCAAAGATTCGATCATCGTTGATAACGAAGCTGATCTTGATAAAGCGGCCGAAGGCGTGCTTTACTCTGCATTCGGATTCCAGGGACAGAAATGTTCCGCCTGCTCGCGCGCCATCGTAGTTGAAAGTGTGCATCAAAAATTCATGAGCAAACTTCTTGACAAGGCGAAAACGCTGACGGTTGGAAATCCCGCCGATCCTAAGAACTATATGGGACCTGTGATCAATGATAAAGCGCTTGGAAGTATGATGTGGTACATTGACAAAGCAAAACAGGAAGGCGGCGAGATCGTTTTCGGCGGAACCAAAGACGACTCTGTAGGAAGTTTCCTGACGCCGACCATCGTGGATAACGTGAAACCGAAAGACACGATTTCCCAGGAAGAGATTTTCGGCCCGGTACTCGCTGTGATCAAAGCAAAGAATTACGATGAAGCTTTGGAAATTGCAAATAATACCGAATACGGATTGACCGGCGCCGTTTATTCAAAAAATAAAAAGAAGATCGAACGTGCGAAGGAAGAATTTCATGTCGGCAACCTGTATTTGAACCGTAAATGCACCGGCGCCATGGTCGGCGCTCATCCTTTCGGCGGTTTCAATATGAGCGGTACGGATTCCAAAGCCGGCGGCAGGGATTATCTGATGCTTTTCACGCAAGCCAAGGTTTGGAGCGAAAAAGTCAAGTAACCTTTCAACACCTTTTCATAAAAAACACCGATGAGACATCTCTTATCGGTGTTTTTATTTTTTCTTGACAAAAGATCGAAATGTCTTTATGTTTACAGACCGGTTCAAAATCTGCCTCAGGTTCATACTAATTCATCTGCATTTATTGATCGAAAAATAGTGCAGCGTTTCTTGATTTAATTATTATGTAAATGTTATAGTCTGGATTTCAGTATGAATGTGCTTTCGTTCAGCTCACCGATTAACCCTCGAAATAATACCGATTCATGAAAAGAATTCTACGCAAAATAAAGAAAGCGCTGCCTTCGCAATCTGAATACTATTATTCGCGAAGCCGGTATTATGAGAGATTGTCGGCAAGATATAGTAACATCCAGTCCTATTTAAGCTTGCTTTCCGTCAGCAACAAGTTGACTTCGATTGAATCGACCGTTTCTGCCAAACCGGAATTGGGCTGCAGCAGTGAGGACGTACTCAAAAAATACGGCGAACCCCATTGCAGGCTGACCCATATTACGGTTTTAAAAAATCACATTTTATTCTACAAATTTTTGCTGGGCGGCCATAAGACTAAATGTGAGATGCATTTCTTTAAGAACAACATGTTCCTTTTCAATTACACGTTCTCGTATTTGACTCCTAATGATAAAATAAAACTCGTTGAATCGCTGTCTAAGAAATATCTAAGTAAATCAATTGATTTGAAAAACAGCTGCATCACGGATGAACAAGGTAATCAAATTTTCATCCACGATTCGTCCGATTTTATTATATATTATTTAGCCGCGAAGTCTGATTTTTTCAAAGAAGCAGAATTGATCAGGACAAGAGAAAAAGAGCAAACCAAAACAAAGTCGGAACTCAATCAGAAAGAACTTCTCAATAGATTGTAGTCCTTTCAAACATTATTCACAATAACACCGATGAATTATTTGTTGTCGGTGTTTTTTGTTTTTAAGCCAAACTCTTTGTATAATTTCGTGATGGGTTTGCTTAGCCGCAATTCAAATAATTTAACGTAAAAATTAGAACAATTCCGCCGGGAAGACGTTACCATAATATGTCCACGCACGAATTATACGCCGAACTCAAAACAAAGATCGATGCCTTGAGGCGCAGAGAGAACCTTGTAACGCTCTTCTCCGGCATGTTATGGTTTGTGTCATTTTCTTTCATTCTGATTATCAGCGCCGGTTTAATTGAGCTTTTTTTCTCACCTGATGTTCTCGGCCGATGGATTATTGCCATTGCAGCCCTTGTTTCTATTGCCGTATCGTGCCTCATTTTTTTGATATATCCGTTACTGCGTTTCACAGGTATTGCGTATTCGTTTGATGATATTACTCTGGCAAAGAAAGTTGGCGAACGATTTCCGGAAATAAAGGATCGTCTTGCAAATGCCATACAAATTTACAACCTGCGGGCATCACCGGACTATTCCGATTCCCTGGTGCAGGCTGCCCTGCAGACCATTCAATCCGCAACGCAACAATTGGATTTTAGACTGACTGTAAATTACAGCCGTTTCAGGAAAGCAATACGCCGCAGTTCAATCGTTGCGGTTGTTTCCCTTGCCGTTTTTGCCGTATTGTATAGTCCGTTAACCAACGCCTTTGCCCGACTGCTTAATCCAAATATGGAAATGCACGACCCGCCTCCATTCACATGGAAAATAAGCCCGGGTAATACGGAAATTTTACAAGGCCACAATATAACCATAATCATCGAACTTAGCCCGGATCCGGTTTTGACTCCGGTACTTCCCGATCGAATTTCTATCTGGATTCGGCCTGCGGGTGTCGAATTGTTTAAAGAAGAAATATTGAAAAAAGACTCATCCGGAATTTTTAATTATGAAATCCGCAATGTCAGACAGGACCTGTTTTATTACGCGACGGCGGTTGATAAGAATTCGCCGCGGCGGCGCACATTGAAGTCGGATGATTTCCAAATTACGACCCTCAAACGCCCGGCGGTCAAGCGCCTGCAAATCGAGATCGATTATCCGGATTATTCCGGATTGGAAACCAGATCGGAGGATGAAAATATCGGTGACGTAACGGCTCTTAAAGGATCGGTTATCAAACTGATGATCGAAACTACTAAACCGCTTAAAACCGCACAGATAGTTTTTTCAGACAGCTCAACGTTACCTCTTCAATTGGGCAGGTTCTCGCAGCAGAAAGCCGAAGCGTCTTTTCAACTAAGCAAAAACCTGACGTATCACCTGCTGCTTACGGACAAAGAAAATGTCGAGAGCAGTAACCCCGTAGAATACCGGTTGGCTGTGATTGCCGATGAATTTCCCCTTGTCAGACTGGTTGAACCCGATAAGGATCTGGACATAAATGAAAATATGACCGTGCGTTTGTTATCGGATGTACAGGATGATTTTGGTCTGACAAAATTGACGTTGTATTATAAAATCGAACAAACCAATGGCCTCCTCATTCCGCAAGACAAATTTTCGCCGCTGGACTTGTCATTTCTGCTCAATCATTCTTTAATCAATCAAGGTATTTCATATACATGGAATTTTTCCTCGCTTGGCCTGCAGCCCGAAGATAGAATCATGTACTACCTCGAGGTTTTTGATAACGACGCGATCAGCGGCCCTAAAAGCGCCAAGAGTGACGTACGCCAGCTGAGGTTTCCATCGCTGGAGGAAATACTCTCCGAAGTTAACAAAGAACAGAATCAGCATATAGCCAAAGCCGAGGATATTGCCAACGAAAGCGAAAATATCAGGAAAGACCTTGAAGAAATCAATAAGGAACTCCTTAAGGAAAACAAAAAACTTGACTGGAAAGATAAGGAGAAAATAAAACAACTAGCCGAGAAACAGGAAAAGATGCAGAAGGACATCGAAGCGATGAAGGAGTCGCTCGATAAGATGACGGAAAAAATGAAGGATAATAAATTACTATCTAAAGAGACGTTGGATAAATATCAGGAACTTCAAAAACTGCTGTCGGAAGTTAACAGCAAAGAGATGCAGGAAATCATGCGGCAGCTTCAGCAGGCGATGAAAAACAATTTCGATCAAAAACAAATGAAGGACGCGCTTAAGAACTTTAAATTTGATCAGGAATCATTCAAAAAAAGCATGGACAGAACGGTGGAACTGCTCAAACGTATCAAAGCGGAACAAATGTTCGACCTGCTAAAAAAACAAGCCGAAGATCTCCGGCAACGGCAGGAACAACTGAATGAATTGTCAAAAAAAATTAAAAATGAAAACGAGAGGTCTGCGCTAGCCAAAGAACAGGAAAAGATTAAACAATCGCTGGAAAACCTTGAACAGAAAAGCAAGGAATTGAGCGATCTTGTAAAGGATATTGATAAGAAGGCGGAAACGAAAGAACTGGACAAGGCGATAAGCCAAATGGAAAGCGGACAAATGCAGAAACAAATGGATCAATCCCAGTCCGCTATTCAAGGAGGGGAACAAAACTCGAAAGAGAACAAACAGAATCAGCAGGAAATTAAAGAAGGCCTTGATTCACTGGCTCAACAACTGCAAAAGGCCCGGCAGGAGTTCCAGCAACAGCAAAACCAACAGATCATGAATGCTATGCGAAAAATCGTGGTGGATATGTTAGAAATATCAAAAGAACAGGAACGAGTCATGGTCGACAGCCGATCGCTGACATTCGCCAGCCCTCAATTTCGCGCGACGGCGCAGCAACAGGCTGACGTTCTTTCCAATATGAGCCGCGTGACCGAAAATCTGATAGAATTGTCCAACAAGACTTTTTATGTCACAACGGCCCTCGGAAAAATTGTCGCACAATCCTTAAGCGCCATGAACGATGCCGTGAAAGATCTTGAGGAACGCAATACTATTCGCGCTACCAGCAACCAAAACTCATCCATGGTCGCCGTGAACGATGCAATCAAGTTACTGCTGCAATCCATGGATAAAATGAACAGCGGTCAATCCGGAACAGGGCTTGAACAATTAATGGAAGACCTTCAGAAAATGGCAGGCCGGCAGCAAGGGATTAATGACGGCACGATGCCGTTCGGGGAACAAAACCCCGGCAGTATGACGCCGGAGCAACAGGCACAGCTTGGCCGCATGATGGCGGAACAGCAAGCGTTGAGAGAATCTCTTGAAAATATGCAGTCCGGATTGGAGGGACACCAGGATATCAAAGGCAAACTGGAGAACATGGCAAAGGAAATGGACGAAGTGATCAAAGACATGCAGAAAAAAAATATCGGCCGTGAGACGATTCAGCGACAACAGAAAATATTACAGCGCATGCTTGACGCGACCAAATCGCAACAGGAAAAAGATCAGAGCGAAAAAAGAGTAGGCGAAACGGGTAAAGAGTATAAAACTAAATCGCCTAATGAGCTTTCGAAAGATCTGACTGATCGTAAAAGCAAATTACGGCAGGAACTTCTCAAGGAGATGAAACAAGGATATTCCAAAGACTATGAGGAATTGATCAAGAAATATTTCGAAGCGCTGGGAAATTTAGATCATGCACAAGATTAGTGTGAATCATTTTTACTTCATCATCGGTATCTTCACATCCTTTGCCTTGGCAACTTTAACCGCCTCATCGTAACCTGCATCCACATGGCGTACAACGCCCATGCCGGGATCACTTGTCAAAACCCGTTGTAAGCGTTTCGCCGCTTCGGGTGTTCCGTCCGCTACAATCACCATTCCGGCATGAATCGAATACCCGATTCCAACGCCTCCGCCGTGGTGGAGGGAAACCCATGTTGCGCCGTTAACCGCATTAATAGCAAAATTGAGCAGCGGCCAGTCGGCAATGGCATCGCTTCCATCTTTCATCGCTTCCGTCTCACGGTTGGGCGAAGCCACGGAGCCGCAATCCAGATGATCTCGTCCTATCACGATCGGCGCTTTGACCTTTCCTGTGCGAACCAGTTCGTTGAATATCAGTCCGGCCTTTTCACGTTCGCCATACCCTAACCAGCAAATCCGGCAAGGCAGTCCCTGAAATTGAATCTTTTCCTTTGCCTGTCCAAGCCAACGTTGCAGCCCTTCCTTTTCCGGAAACGCATCCATAAGCGCGCGATCGGTCACGTAAATATCTTCCGGGTCGCCGGACAATGCAGCCCAGCGAAAAGGCCCTTGTCCTTCGCAAAATAACGGACGAATGAATGCCGGCACGAATCCGGGAAAATCAAACGCGTTGGCGACGCCCTGTTTCTGAGCCTGCGCGCGGATATTGTTTCCGTAATCAAAAACAATCGAACCCTTTTTCTGAAAGTCCAGCATTGCGCGAACGTGCGCCGCCATAGACTCCATAGAACGGCGAATGTATTCATCGGGTTTGTTCTTTCGCCATTCGCTAAGTTCTTCCACTTTCAATCCTGACGGAACATACCCATGCAGCGCATCATGCGCGGAAGTCTGATCCGTAACGATATCCGGGATCATTCCGCGGTTCAGCATGTCCGGTAGAATGTCCGCCGCATTACCCAAAAGCGCAATTGATTTTCCTTCGCCTTTGATCTTGAATTGCTGCGCCAGTTTCCACGCCTCGCTTAGATCTTTGACCATCACGTCGCAATATTTGGTTTCCAGCCGGCGCTGAATACGGTACGGGTCTACCTCCACACAAATCGCTACTCCGTCATTCATGGTTACAGCTAACGGTTGCGCTCCACCCATTCCGCCTAATCCCGCGGTCAACGTGATCGTTCCTCTCAACGTGCCGTTAAAATGTTTTCGTCCGCACTCGGCAAAGGTCTCATACGTGCCCTGCAGAATACCCTGCGTTCCAATATAAATCCAGCTCCCGGCAGTCATCTGTCCATACATGGTCAAACCCATTTTTTCATATTCACGGAAATTTTCCCAGGTCGCCCAATGCGGAACAATGTTGGAATTGGCGATGATCACGCGAGGCGCGTCGGAATGGGATTTGAATACTGCAACCGGTTTACCGGATTGAACCAGCAATGTCTCATCATTCTCTAAATGCTGCAATGATTTTACAATCGCGTCGAAACATTCCCAATTTCGCGCCGCCTTACCGGAGCCGCCGTAAACAACGAGTTCTTGCGGATTCTCCGCAACCTCAGGATCGAGGTTATTCATCAGCATGCGCATCGGCGCTTCCGTAAGCCAGCTTTTACAAGTGAGTTGATTGCCGCGCGGGGCACGAATGGTTCGCATATTCATTTCCTTATATTTTCAATTTGTATTAATTACGATGACTGTAAAATATACGTTCTATTCTTATTATATTCAATACGACGATTCGATAAAACATGATTCCTACCATTGATTTTTGAAATTTATTTGACTAAAATCCGTTGTGATTTTAAAGAAATACAGGAATTTCGCATGCCATTGATAGACGGATTCAACCGCAAAATAGATTACCTGAGAATTTCTGTTACCGACCGGTGCAATTTTCGTTGCGTGTATTGCATGCCGTCGGACGGTGTCGAGTTTGTTCCGCGCGCAGAACTGCTCACTTATAACGAGATCGAACGCATTGCAAAAACATTTGTCCGGCTCGGCGTTGAAAAGATCCGCATTTCGGGAGGAGAACCAACAGTACGAAAAGACATTGCTGAGCTGGTTTATCGGATTGGAAAATTACCGCTGAAATCATTCGCTATGACAACCAACGGATACCTCCTGAATGAACTCGCGGTTGAATTTAAAAAGGGCGGCCTGCACCGCGTTAACATCAGTCTTGACACGCTGGACAAAAACAAATTCAAGAGTCTCGCGCGATTTGACGGATTTGATCAAGTATGGAATGCGATTTGGCGCGCGGTGGAATTAGGATTTACTCCGGTCAAATTGAACATGGTCGTGATGAATGGGTTTAATGACGGTGAAATCTATGATTTCGTCGAACTTGCGCATAAAACGCCTCTGCATGTACGCTTCATCGAATACATGCCGTCTTCCGGCGGCCTGGGAAATGAATTTGAACATTCCCGCATCATAAAAACAGAGCAGCTGAAGAATATTGTTTCAAAAAAATATGAATTGATCCCCGTGATCGAACCCGAAAAAACCGGGCCTGCCAAACTATTTGAAATTCCTGGTTTCGCCGGAAAGATCGGATTTATCGATCCGTATGCGGAGCATTTTTGTTCTTCCTGTAACCGCATCCGCCTTACCTCCCTTGGAAAATTGAAATGGTGTTTATTTTCCAATGACGGACTTGATCTGAAGGGATTCATCCGAAGCGGACGATCCGATGACGAATTAGAACAATGGATCCGTGAACGAATCCTCATTGACAAACCGGAACATCATCCGCTGGTTATTTCCGATATGATCCAGGTTAATACGGTATTCTCACAAGTGGGCGGATAATTATTTAAAAAAATATCTCTAGCTATTTTGATCTCCATATTTCTTTTGCCTTTATAACCAACCAATTTAATTTCTTCCATTTTCAGACGCCCTTACAAATTTAAAACATTCGACTAAATAATTTCGTACATTATCGTGATGAAAAAACTCGTAGTAATCGGCGGCGGTATCAATGGCGCTGGCATAGCGCGCGACGCGGCTCTGCGCGGATGGAAGGTGACCCTGCTTGAAAAAAATGATTTTTGTTCAGGTACCAGCTGGGCATCAAGCAAACTCATTCACGGCGGTCTACGGTATCTTGAACACTGGGAATTTGGCCTCGTTCGTGAATCCCTGCGAGAAAGGGAAATTCTCCTGCGCATTCATCCCTATAATATACAGCCACTGCACATATTGCTGAGTGTTTACCGTTACTCACCGCATTGGTTGACCACGCTCCGTTTTGGAATGAAGCTATATGAATTTTTGTCAACTAACAGCTCCTTGCCCCTTCACGAGACCTTCACGCCTAAACAACTGAATGCGATTGAGCCGGGATTAGACCAACGTAAACTACAAGGAGGTATCGCGTATTGGGATGCGCAGTGTCCTTACCCGGAACGTCTCGTTTTGGCGAACCTGCATTCTGCTGAAGAAAACGGAGCGAATATCTTTAATTATCATCAGGTCATTCGATTGACTAAAAAGGATGATCGGATACAATCGGTAATAGCAAAAGATCTGATCCACGGACAGGAAAAAGAATTTCAATGTGACTTTGTGATCAATGCCGCCGGGCCGTGGATCGACGAAATGGTAAATCCAAATGAAATTCCCAGTCGGCCAATGATCGGAGGAACGCGGGGAAGTCACATCGTGGTGCCGCGCTTCGCTGACGGGCCGCGCCATGCTATTTATTCGAATGCGCGATTGGACGGGCGACCGTTTTTTATTCTCCCTTGGTTGAATTACTATCTGATAGGAACGACGGACGTTCGACATCAGGATTCCTTGGATGAACTCTCCCCGTCTTTTTCGGAAATCGATTATTTGATTACGGAAACAAACCATTGTTTCCCTGCGGCGGAGATCAATCGCCACTCGATTTTGTTTTCATTTTCCGGTGTGCGTCCCTTGCCTTATTCCGGTAAAAAGAATCCCGGCGCGATTACGCGACGGCACATCATCATGGACCATGCAAAGAAGGACGGAATTGCAAATCTGATCTCACTCGTTGGCGGTAAGCTGACTACGTTTCGCCACGCTGCCAAACTCTGCGTAGACTCAGCAGAAAATAAAACAGCCGGCCACGTGACTGCATGCAGCACGGCCGGTAATCCTCTGTGGGGCGGAGAAATGGAACATTTTGAATCTTTCGTTACATATACATTCAGTGAAGCTCATCGGCGATGGAGCATCGATGAAATTACTTTCCGTTATCTTGTTACACTATACGGAACGCATTTTAAAGACGTTCTGGAAGTGGCAGACTTACATCCTGGCGGGTTTGAAAAAATTTGCTCCCATGGTATCGACTTAAAAGCTCAAGTCATATATGCTGTAAAACATGAATGGGCCAAAACTCTAACAGATGTTATGTTCAGGAGAATGCCGGTCGGCATGAATACGAGTCTAGGCATGGATGCATGCGAAATAATTGGCGACATCATGGGCGGTGAATGGGGGTGGAACGAGAAGAAAAAACGTAATGAAATTGACGGTTACAAAAATTATGTAACCCGCCGGTTATTGTCCCACCAAAATTGAACTCTCCCAATCACCCAGCCGATTAAATTAATATTGTAATGTTGAACTAAAAACATTAGTTTTTAAGAGTCAAGTCTGACCTATGTGTTAACAAATCTTTTTTATTCCTGTCCCTTTCGTATTGTGTGCAATGTGCATATTCAATAAAGCAGATCACGGGTTCTATTTTTTTTATTAGATTGTGAGGTGTTGGCAATGAAGTATCCTGAAGTAAAAAATTATATAGCGGGAAATTTTTCTTCCAACGGGCATAAAACTTTGGACGTATTGTGCCCAAGCGACGGCGCTGTAATCTCTAAGGTGCCTTTGTCCGGCAAAGACGATCTTGACCAGGCTGTAAAAGCGGCTCAGACGGCATTCCCCAAATGGTCTAATACGCCGATCAAAGAACGCGTTCAGATATTTTACCGCTACAAAACCTTGATGGAAAAGCATTTGAACGAACTTGCCGTCATCGTTCATGAAGAAAATGGCAAAACCATGGACGAATCTATTGCTGAAGTTGCAAAAAGTATCGAGCTGACGGAATTTGCCTGTTCTATGCCGCAGTTGGTTGCCGGTGAAGTCATGGAAGTCAGCGCCGGCGTGGAATGCCGCGTTGAGCATAAACCGCTGGGCGTTGTGGCCTCAATCGTACCGTTTAATTTTCCGCACATGGTTCCGCACTGGACTTTACCCAATGCAATTGTTCTCGGAAACTGTTTTATTCTTAAACCTTCCGAACAAGTTCCCATCAGTTCCAATCGCATAGCCGAAATGCTGAAAGAAGCGGGTTTACCGGACGGCGTTTTTAATGTCGTTAACGGCGACCGGGAAATCGTCGAGGCGATATGCGATCATCCCGGAATAGAAGCGGTATCGTTTGTCGGATCAACCGCGGTTGCAAAAATCGTCTATAAACGTTCGTGTTCAAGCCTCAAGCGCTGCGTTGCATTGGGCGGCGCAAAAAACCACCTGATCGTTTTGCCGGATGCGCATGTGGACATGACGGCTTCAAATGTTGCGGCTTCCATGTCGGGATGCGCCGGACAACGGTGCATGGCGGCGTCGGCCATGGTCGGCGTCGGACCGATCGATCCTATCGTCGCAAAAATTTGCGAAGAAGCGAAAAAAATTATACCCGGGAAAAACCTGGGTTCAGTTATAACTAAACAAGCCAAAGAAAAAATTGAACGTTATATAACGGAGGCTGAAAAGGCGGGCGCAAAAATATTGGTTGACGGCCGAAATGCTAAAGTGGCAGGCAGTGAGAATGGCTTTTATGTCGGACCAACCGTTATTGATTTTGTGACACCCGATATGGCCATCGCCAAAGAAGAAGTGTTCGGTCCCGTATTGGCGATCATTCGTTCAAAGAACTTAGATGAAGCGATTGAAATTGAGAACCGTTCCAACTACGGTAATGCGGCGGCCGTGTTTACGCAAAGCGGCGCATTGGCACGAGTTGTCATGGAAAAAGCCAGCGCAGGGATGATCGGAGTGAATATCGGCGTTCCGGTTCCGCGTGAACCGTTTTCCTTCGGCGGATGGAATGAGTCAAAATTCGGCACCTGCGATATTACCGGAAAAAGCTCAATTGAATTTTGGACCAAATTGAAAAAGACCTCGACCAAGTGGAATCCGGAAGCAAGAACCAATTGGATGAGTTAAAACATTGCAAGATTGCAGATTGACGATTTTTTGGTTTAACTCGTCTGTCATTATCTTTTCATTAGTCATCCATTTTTCATTAAACAATTTATACTATGATAGATCCACAGCAAATACTGCAGAATAATTTGAAGCACACGCTTTTTTCATGGTCGAAACAGAGCGGTTTGAATCCTATTAATATTGAAAAAGCAAAAGGCGTTTATCTCTACGCGCGCGGAGGGAAACGTTATCTTGATTTTTCTTCACAGTTGATGAATGTCAACATCGGCCACGGACATCCGAAAGTAACTGAAGCGGTGATGAAGCAGATGAATGAAGTGAGTTATGTTTATCCGGGCATGATCACAAAAGTTCGGGGCGACCTGGGAAAAAAATTAGCCGACATTAGTCCGGGTAATCTCAACAAAACTTTTTTTACGTTGGGCGGGGCCGAGGCGGTAGAAAATGCGGTTAAATTGGCTCGAATTTACACCGGCCGTCATAAAATCATCACACAATACCAATCGTTTCACGGAGCAAGTTACGGCGCGTTTTCTGCCGGAGGCGATCCGCGGCGATTGGCGGTGGACAGCCAGGCTGCGCCGAATTTTGTTCATGTTGAAAACCCTTATTTTTACCGCTGTCCCTGGGGCAGCAAAACGCTTGATGAATGTGCCGATCGCGCCGCCGCTCATGTCGAACGCGTGATCAAATACGAGGGCCCGCAAAATGTCGCCGCACTGTTATTCGAAGGCGAGTCTGGGTCCTCCGGTTGTATCAAATATCCTCCGGGCTATATTAAAAAATTAAAATCAATGTGCGATCGATACGGTATATTGTGGATTGACGATGAAGTGATGAGCGGCTTCGGCAGAACGGGAAAGATGTTTGCGATAGAGCATCACGGAATCGAACCCGACATCATGTGCATGGCAAAAGGACTTACCTGCGGTTATATTCCGCTGGGCGGCATTATGGTTAAGGAAGAAATTGCCAAACATTTTGATGATAAACCATTGCCGCTCGGCCTGACTTATTCCGCACATGCGGTGGCCTGCTCAGCCGCATTAGCGTGTCTTGAAATTTATGAAGAAGAACAATTGATAGGAAATGCGGCGAATATGGGGCGCTATATCGAAAGCCGCGTTGACGAATTAAAGAAAAAACACCCTTCCATCGGCGATTATCGAAACACCGGCCTGCTCGGCTGTATCGAACTCGTAAAAAATGGCGAAACCAGAGAACCCATGGCACCATGGAACGCAAAACCGGATGAAATGGAAATTATGAATAAAGTTGCGGCCAAGATAAGTGAACTCGGCATGTTCACTTTCGTTCGCTGGAATTGG
This sequence comes from bacterium, assembly GCA_008933615.1. Taxonomy (NCBI): domain Bacteria; species bacterium. The sequence goes on from WBUR01000008.1 coordinate 16,124, forward strand.
ATATTCACTGCACCGCCGCTCTGCGTAACAAAAGAACAAATTGACGAAGGCCTGGATATTATTTCCAAAGCGATTTCTATAGCGGATGAATATTGCCACTAAAGGTGATGATCAAATTCATCTCCCGCAAATATCACAAATTCACGCAGAATGCTTTATCCGCGTAAATTCGCGTGATCTGCGTGAATAAATTTTAGTAGCTGACTTGTAAAAAAAACAGGATCGCATGAACTCCGAGATCATCGAACTCACAGAAGACGTATCCGGATCGCCGTTGTACAGCGCCGATCTGGCCCCGGTTCCCAAAAATAAGCGAACGTGGAATATGTGGAGCCTGGCCGCATTGTGGGTTGGGATGGCCGTGTGTATACCGACTTATATTTTAGCGTCGTACATGATCAAGTCAGGGTTGAGTTGGCAGGCATCGCTCATTATCATCGGCCTGGCAAATATTCTGGTCACCATTCCAATGGCGTTAAACGGCCACGTGGGAGTAAAATATGGAATCCCTTTTCCCGTGTTCGGACGAGCCTCTTTCGGCATCAACGGAATTCACCTCGTGTCCATTTTAAGAGCCGTCGTTGCATGCGGATGGTTCGGCGTGCAGACGTGGATCGGCGGTTTGGCGTTTTATGCGATCTGGAATGCGTTGACCGGCAGTACAGGTACTCCGGAATTAAGCGTAGGAAAATTTGTGTGTTTTGGTTTATTCTGGCTCGTGAATATGTATTTCATCTGGAAAGGCACCGAAAGTATCAAGTGGCTGGAAAATTTATCTGCGCCCATTTTAATTCTTATCGGCATTGTTCTTATCGCATGGAGTGCAAATAAAGCGGGAGGCTTCGGCATTGTGCTCGATCAGGGCGAACAACTTGGGAGACCGTCCGTCGTAATGAATCAAATCAACGGAGCAATTACATTACAATTAAATCCGCTGCTGAATCCCGACGGCAGTAAAAAAGCTGCCGAATTTCAAGTTTCTGTTCCACTCAGTGACGGCTCTGTAAAATCGCTGGACTGGATGCCCATTTCAGATGAATTTCAGCTTCCCGAAGATTCTGAAATCAACAAAGGATCGGTGTCGTCGGGCAAAAAAACTGTACAGGTACAATTTCGTACCGGTGATACTATTAAATCCAGTGTCGTGAATGTCAGCATAACGAATCTACCTGACGGCAGTCCCAATTTTTTAAGTTACATTCTCTGGTTAACGGCCATGGTAGGTTTCTGGGCAACCATGTCCTTGAGCATCTCAGACATCACGCGTTATGCATCCAGGCAAAAAGATCAGGTAGCCGGTCAATTTTTAGGATTGCCCGGGGCGATGGTTTTGTATTCATTTGTAGGCATATTCGTTACGTGCGCCACGGTCATAAATTTCAAAGACATTTTAATCGCGGACGATGCGCCTTGGGACCCGGTTTCCCTGTTAGCCAAACTGGATAGCCCAGCCCTCGTTATCGTTTCCCAAATATTCATGATCATGGCAACGTTGACAACCAATATTGCGGCCAATGTTATTGCTCCCGCAAATGCCTTTTCAAATCTATCTCCGAAAAAAATAAGTTTTTTCGGCGGCGGCGTCATCACGGGTTTTATCGGAATTATTATTTGTCCGTGGTGGTTGCTCAATGAAATTAGCAGCATTTTAATATTTGTCAGCGGGGCATTGGGGCCTGTTCTTGGAATTTTGGTTTGCGACTATTACTTAATAAGGAAAACCTCGTTAAATCTTGAAGCCTTGTTTAGAACCGATGGCGAGTATGCTTACGGCGGCAGGAATTTCAATTCGTCAGCAATGATCGCTTTAGCCGCAGGCGTCTTTTCTGCTCTCATCGGATTTTGGGTTCCTGCACTGGAGATATTTTACCATTTATCATGGTTCACCGGAGTTTTGGTCTCCGGCGGAATCTATTATTTGTTGATGAAATCAAAAATCAGACCTTAACCTATTGCCACAAAGGCGCTAAGACACTAAGCGAAAGCAATTTATATTTTGCTTGCGAAGCTATGTGTCATTGGTTTTTGGCGCTAAATGAATTTTTCAAGATTGGAGGACACTATGTCATTACTTATCAAGAACGGACGAGTGATCACCGTCGCAGATAATCACGTTGCCGATATTTTTGTTGAAGGGGATACGATTTCGGCGATTGGAAAAAACTTAAATATGAAGGCCGATCAGGTTATAGACGCCGCAGGGAAACTAGTTTTTCCGGGCGGCATTGACCCGCATGTGCATCTCGACATGCCGTTTATGGGAACCTATTCCAGTGATAATTATGAAACCGGAACCCGCGCTGCATTATTCGGAGGGACAACGACGGTAATCGATTTTATTTTGCAGACGCAGGGCAAGTCGCTTCGTTCCGCACTAGAAGCCTGGCAAGGACGATCGAACGGTAACGCACTTGGAGATTATTCATTTCATATGGCGGTGACGGATTTTAACGACAACACAAAAAATGAAATTAAAGAAATGATCGAAAAGGAAGGTATTACGTCATTCAAAACATTCATGGCTTACAAAGGCGCATTAATGATCGACGACCGCCAGATGGTCGGTTTGATGAACGAAGTCCGAAAACAAGGCGGCATGGTAACGGTTCACGCAACCAACGGCGACATGATCGATTTCCTTGTTGCAAAACATCGTTCAGAAAATAAACTTTCGCCGCTGTATCACTATTTATCACAACCGGAAATTACCGAATCGGAAGCCGCCGGACGATTTGTTGACATGGCTTATCACACGGGTGTCACGTCGTATATCGTTCATCTCACCTGCGAGGGCGCACTTAATCAGGTTCGCGATGCGGCCAGACGAAATCAGAAAGTTTTTGTTGAAACGTGTGTTCAATACCTTATACTCGATGCTTCGCTTTATGATAAGGGATTTGAATCGGCCAAATGGGTGATGAGTCCGCCGCTGCGCGAGAAAAAAGATCAGGAATCGTTGTGGGCAGGCCTCAATCAGGGCATGGTGAATATTGTCGGAACCGACCACTGCCCATTTAACTGGGAGCAAAAGAAAATGGGTGAAAATGATTTTTCAAAAATTCCGAACGGCCATCCCGGGTTAGAACACCGCATGGAATTGCTGTACTCCGAAGGCGTTAATAAAGGAAAAATCAGTTTAAACAAATATGTTGAAGTAACTTCCACTAATGCGGCGAAAGTATTCGGCATGTTTCCTAAAAAAGGATCTATCGGTATCGGTTCGGATGCAGATATAGTAATATTTGATCCAAATGAAAAACACACGCTTTCTGCAAAAACACATCACCACCATTGTGATTACTCTGCGTATGAGGGCTGGCAGGTTACAGGAAAATGCAAGACCGTCATTATGCGAGGTAAAGTGGCCATTGACAACGGAAAAGCATTGATCGAAAAAGGGTATGGCAAATTTATCAAACGCGGAAAGTCATCATTAGTTGTATAACGATTGGTAAACGGATTGAACGGATTGAACTGATCGATAAAGTTTTCATAAAAAGAATTATAAACCCACACTATGATAAAATTGGTAAATAGATTTAACAGATCAATCGGATAAAGAAAATATCATCCGTTAAATCGGCCAAATCCGTTTACTAAACTCAAGGAGTTCAATATGCCTCGCATGATCAAATCTGGACTTATTCAAATGAGCCTGCCGAAAACGGAAGGAGAAGGTACCATTCGTGAAATTGTTGATGCGATGGTACAAAAACATATCCCATACATTGAAGACGCGGGAAAAAAAGGCGTGCAGATACTTTGCTTGCAGGAAATTTTTAACACACCTTATTTTTGTCCCGGCCAGGACAAATCGTGGTATGAATCCGCAGAATCCGTTCCCGGCCCGACGGTGGAACTAATGCAATCCTATGCAAAAAAATATAATATGGCGATGGTCGTTCCTATTTATGAAAAAGAACAGCCGGGCGTTTTGTATAATACTGCCGCGGTGATCGATGCAGATGGAAAATATTTAGGTAAATATCGAAAGAATCATATTCCGCACACCTCTGGCTTTTGGGAGAAATTCTTTTTTAAACCCGGAAATCTCGGTTATCCGGTTTTTCAAACGAAGTATGCCAAGATTGCCGTTTATATCTGCTACGACCGTCATTTTCCCGACGGCGCCCGAATCCTTGGTTTGAACGGTGCAGAAATTGTCTACAATCCGTCGGCAACGGTTGCGGGCCTGTCACAATATCTGTGGAAGCTGGAACAGCCCGCGCATGCCGTAGCTAACGGCTATTTCATGGGCTGTATCAATCGCGTAGGAACTGAAAAGCCATGGAATCTTGGCAAATTTTACGGAACCTCTTATTTCGTAGATCCTCGCGGACAGATATTGGCGGAAGCATCCGGGGATAAGGACGAACTGCTCATTGCCGACTTTAACCTCGACATGATCGATGAAGTGCGGGCTACATGGCAATTTTTCAGAGATCGCCGTCCGGAAACCTACGGAAAGTTGGTAGAATTATAAAATGATACAGACATCTGCCGACCGTCAAATCAAAGATGTAAAAAGCTTTTTAAACATTTCTGATTAAAATTAGGATTTTCACCATGCCGGAATTTCAAAAACCATCTTCTAAGAAAGAGTTTGATCGCAATTTTTCTCAAATCAAACCCTTCCTGAATGAAACGCAGGCTTACTACGAAAGCTCACGCTGCCTGTTTTGCTACGATGCGCCCTGCATCCAAGCATGCCCGACCGGCATAGATATCCCCCTGTTCATTCGCCAGATTCATTCCGGAAATACCATCGGAGCGGCAAAAACTATTTATGACGCAAACTATCTCGGCCATGCCTGCGGGCAGGTTTGCCCGACGGAAGTGCTGTGCGAAGGCGCATGCGTTTACAACCATCAAAATATTAAACCGATTGAAATCGGACGGCTGCAAAGTTTTGCAACGACTCAGGCTATTACAAACAACAAGAAATTATTCATTACAGGTAAACCCAACGGAAAGAAAATTGCTGTGATCGGCGCCGGACCGGCCGGAATTTCCTGCGCGTGTGAATTACGAATGCTGGGCTATGAGGTCGATGTATTCGAAGCCAAAGAAAAGCCGTCCGGCTTAACGTTGTACGGGGTCGCGCCATATAAAATAACCAATAAAGAAGCGCTGGATGAAATAGGATATCTTCAAGAGCAGTTTGAATTTAATGTTAAATACCGTTCGCCCATAGCATCCAAAAAAGATATCGAAAGACTTGAAACAAAATACGACGCAATATTTATTGGAATTGGACTAGGCGAGACTTCGGAAATAAATATTCCGGGAGAAAAACTGCGGCATTGCATCGGCGCTACTGAATTCATCGAACAGTTACGCATGAAACAGCACAAGGTTCGCGTCGGACAAACGGTCGTGGTACTTGGCGGCGGCAACACTGCCATGGATGCGGCTTCGGAGTCGGCGCGTATGGGCGCAGAAAAAGTGGCCCTGTTCTATCGCCGCTCCAAAGAAGAAATGAAAGCGTATGACTTTGAATTCGAGCTTGCAAAGAAGGTTGGAGTAAAAAGTTTGTTTAATGCTGCCCCCGTCAAGATCATCGGAAAAACCAAAGTGGAAGGTGTTTTATTTATACGAACAAAAACGAAAGCCGGCAAACTGCAAACTATAAAAGGAAGTGAATTTGTAGAAGACTGCGACATGGTGATCAAGGCAACTGGCCAGGCAAAACACGTTGATTTTTTCAGCCACATACCGGCATTAATTTTGAACGATGACGGCAGAATCAAAGTCAATAAATTTTTTCAAACGACAAATAAGAAATATTTTGCCGCAGGTGACGCGGCCAACGGCGGCAAAGAGGTTGTCAATGCGGCCGCAGAAGGCAAAGCTGCCGCACGCGGCATTCACAGGTTTATTTCTGGCAAATAGAATATGGCTCAGTGAGACTTTGCGGTTAGAATTCTAAAAATTAAAGGAGAACTTCATGCCGGATTTATCAGTCAATTTTGCAGGCATAAAATCACCCAATCCCTTTTGGCTGGCCTCTGCGCCGCCGACGAATTCAGGCTACCAAGTCATGAAGGCGTTTGACGCAGGATGGGGCGGCGCCGTTTGGAAAACCTTAGGTATTCCGATCGTCAATGTTTCCAGCCGTTATGGGGCATTGAATTACCGCGACACGCGCATGATGGGATTCAATAATATCGAACTTATCAGTGATCGTCCGCTCATAGATAATTTGCGGGAAATAGAAGAAGTAAAAAAACATTTTCCCGATCATGCGGTCATTGCATCACTCATGGTTCAGAGCCGTGAAGAATGGCATCAAATTGTGAAAGATGTGGAAAACGCGGGCGCCGACGGAGTTGAATTGAATTTCGGCTGTCCGCACGGCATGTGCGAGCGCGGCATGGGTTCCGCCGTGGGACAAGAACCCAACGTGCTGAAGACCATTGTTTCCTGGGTCAAAGAGGTCGCCAAAAAACCTGTAATTGTTAAGCTGACGCCGAATATTACCGATATAACTGAGCCGGCTATTGCAGCCAGGCAGGGGGGTGCAGATGCCATTTCGCTCATCAATACCATTCAGAGTTTAGTTGGAGTGGATCTGGATAATTTTGTTACATACCCTTCGGTAGACGGCAAAAGCACCAACGGAGGTTATTGCGGCCCGGCGGTAAAACCCATTGCGCTGAACATGGTAAAAAACTGCGCTCAGGAACCGGGAGTTAGTTTGCCGATTTCCGGTATCGGAGGAATTGAAAATTGGCGTGATGCGGTCGAATTCATTTTACTCGGAGCAACAAACGTACAAGTCTGTACAGCCGTAATGCATTATGGCTTTGGAATTATCCGCGAAATGATTCCGGGGTTGGAACGTTATATGACCGACAAGGGATTCAACACCATTACTGAGATGGTCGGCAAGGCTCTGCCAAATGTTATGACATGGGAAAATTTAAATCTAAATTACAAAATAATTGCAGAGATTAATAAGAACAAATGTATCCAATGCCAGTTGTGCTATATCGCCTGTGAGGACGGGGCACACCAAGCGATCGGACTCCCAAAAGGCAATGGCCAACGTGTCCCGCATATCATTGAAGAAAATTGCGTCGGGTGTAATCTTTGTTCTCTCGTTTGTCCGGTGGAAGGTTGTATTACGATGATTCGGAAGGATCAGGGCTTACGAGCTGAAACCTGGCATGATCGGACGGCAATGGGTAACATTCCTACGACTTTTAATGATGAACTCGCTGGCGGCCGTCATCACTGGATCCCGGAGCCGCTGGATGCATTGAAGCATAAGAAGTCAAAACGTGAGTGATTTGAAATTCCAATTGAGACAAACTCATTGAATTTGCTTTTCTGTTAAAGGTAACGTTGATTGGTAAGCATAGAATACATGAAATTGGAATAAAGAGGAATTAAAGGTAAGAAAATCCAGAACCTGCCGATTACTGTCCCACCATAGCCGAAATAGACCAATAACATACGGCTCCAACCAAGGCCGATGCCGGGATGGTTAGTATCCATGCTACCACGATATTTCCTGCCACACCCCAGCGAACTGCGGACAATCGTTTAGTGGCGCCGACGCCCATAATTGCCCCGGTGATAGTGTGCGTGGTACTGACCGAAATTCCACCAAACGCAGTAACCAGTAATGTGATCGCGCCTGCGGTTTCCGCACAAAAACCATCGGATGGTTTGAGTTTTGTTATTTTCTGGCCCATCGTTTTTACGATACGCCAACCGCCGAACATAGTCCCCAACGCTATGGCAAAGTGAGAGATTAATACAACCCAAAATGGAACTTCAAAAGTAGTCAAGAAACCCGCCGTCACAAGCAGCCCCGTGATAACGCCCATAGTCTTCTGTGCATCGTTAGTTCCGTGGCCCAGTGAATAGGCTGCAGCTGAAACAAGTTGCAGCTTTCTAAAGGTGGAGTTAACACGGGTCGATGAACGGTCATGAAAAATCCAAGCTAACGCAAGCATGAGTGAAAATCCCATGATCATACCCATCAGCGGAGCCATGACGATAAAAATTATTGTCGGAACCCAACCGCTGACGAGAATCGAACCAACCCCTGCTTTGGCGATAGCAGCACCTGCATATCCGCCCATAAGTGCATGTGAAGAACTCGAGGGAAGGCCGTAATACCATGTGATCAAATTCCATACAATCGCGCCTAACAGTCCGGACATAATGACGTATTCATTAACTGCCTGAAGATCTACCAATCCTTTGCCGATTGTTTTAGCAATGTGAACATCAAACATGAATGCTGCAACCAGATTAAAAAAAGCGGCGAACATAACCGCTTTCCGCGGCGTGAGAACGCGGGTAGAGACAACGGTGGCAATAGAATTGGCGGAATCATGAAATCCGTTAAGAAAATCAAAGATCAGTGCAATGATAATAATCGTTATAACGAGCGTCAGCATGTCGTATCCGGTTTAGGCGTGTTTAATAAGAATAGTTTCCAGCACATTGGCGACTGCTTCGCACTTATCCGTCGCGCGTTCAAGGCTTCCGTAAATATCTTTTAATTTAATAACGAGAATTGCATCTTTCTCCTCATCAAACATTTTAGCCAGCGTTTGTTCGTACACCGTGTCCGCTTCATTTTCATATTCATGCACTTTTAATAACGCTTGACGCAGTTCCTTAAACTTATGGGTATGCCTCAGAAGTGAAATGCCGCGGCTAATTTCACCGACGGACTTGTGCAAAATATCTATCAACTGCGTCATGGGCGCCGGAATTTCTTTGATCTTGTACAATAAACATCGTTTAGAGCTTTCATCCATAAAGTCCATAATGTCGTCCAGTTCCGAAGCCAGCATATGAATATCTTCACGGTCAAAAGGCGTAACAAATGTTTTGTTGAGTTCGTCATACACTTTATGCGTCACGTTATCGCATTCGTGTTCCAACTCTTCAATTCGACGATAAACTCCCTCACGGCCCGCGGGAGATGCTGCGCTGAGTTTGTTTAGTTCATCAGATCCCTTTATAATCAGTTGCGCCGATTCCTCAAAAAAACTGTAAAATTTTTTATCTGTTGGCATCAACGCCTGCAAAAATCGATCAAATCCCATAAGTATTATCGGTTAAGCTTTTAAAAATTCGTGTTATAATATTTAATATTCAGGAAATATTCAAGTTATAAAAATAAAATATAAATTTAACAATAAGTTACTAATTTTGCGAATTGAGTATTCTGGGTTCGTGAAAATAAAATAGATTAAGTGATGGGAAAGGTGAGTATGAATTTAGAGCCCTTGTTCAATTGCGAATCGACGCGGACATGGCCGTTATGAATTTCCATTACATGCTTGACGATAGACAAGCCCAAACCGCTGCCACCTTGTTGTCTTGAACGACCTTTATCTACTCGGTAAAAGCGTTCAAATATGCGTGCAAGGTCTTCCTGTTTGATGCCTTGGCCGGTGTCTTCCACCGTAACGACCACTTCTTTATCTACTTTCTGTACCGAGACTTTTACGTACCCGTTTTCGGTGTACTTGACGGCATTTTCTATCAGATTGGTCATTGCTTTTTCAAATTGATAAGGATCCGCAAACAATTTATACTCTGCGGGCAATGAGGATTCAAATCTCAATTCTAATCCCTTTTTGTTCGCAGGTTCTTCAAAATCCGACAAAATCGGCCGAACATGTTCGCCCACATCAAAATAACGCAGGCTCAATCCTTTGTCCCGTACTTCCAGCTTGGAGAGATCCAGCATATCATTTACGATATTTTCAAGCCGGATTACATTGGAAAGCGTACGTTCAAGAAATTTTCTGCTGACCTCTTCATCATGGTAGGCTCCGTCCAGCAGCGTTTCAACAAATCCGCGGATAGAACTGATCGGCGTGCGCAGTTCATGGGAGGCGTTAGCAACAAAATCTTTCCGGATTTCCTGGAGTTTGTTGAGTTGGATAATATCGCCCTTAAGTTTCGCCGACATCGAGTTTAATATCTTACCGAGTTCCCCGACTTCATTGTCTTCCGAAACAATTATTTCTCTGTCGTAATTGCCGCCTTTAATTTCTTCCGCCGCAGTAATGATATCCGTCAGCGGCTTAGTCAACGATCTGGAGACGCGCGGAACCATGATCAGAACAATGACTATTGCTCCGAATGCAGAAGTAAATAAAAGCCATCGAACTTTCCAAACCACGGCGTCGACAAATAGTTGTTGCTTGGCCAATCGTATAAACCTCTGGCGATCCGCCTTATAAGCCGTGTAAACAAGGTCTTCTTTTACGGTCTGGCTGTAACGGATGGAGGAGCCAAAGCCATCGATATTCCTCAATGCCTCCTGCACTTCGTCCCGATTCAAATGATTATCCAAATCTGTGAGCTTATGATGCTCATCCGATTCGCCTAAGACTTCGCCGGATTGGTCAATAATCGTAATACGGGCGTCCACCATTTTGGAAAGCCGGGAGACAGCCAATTGTATTGAATCAGTATGTTGCGGCAACAGGTTATCGATCAGCACACATTGTATTTTAAGATCTTCAACAATCTGATCTTGCAGATTTTTCTTGAGTAACTGATCTGTAGCTACCAATAATATGATGAAACCGACAAAGAAGAGGCCGATCAGTGCGCCTGAGATCTGGGAACTTATTTTTTTCATATTAGAAATTGCCGTTCGATGTGAATTTATAACCGACGCCGCGCACCGTTTCGATCATGTTGCCGTATCGTCCCATTTTTTTTCGAATCTTCGTTACATGTACATCCACCGTTCGGTCAACAAAAAAAGCGTCTTCGCCCCAAACATGATGGAGAAGATTGTTTCGTGAAAATACCATATTCGGCCGATGCATCAGAAAATACAATAATTCAAACTCTTTGTGCAGGAATTTAACTTCCATTCCATCGACTCTAACGGTGTAATTAATGCGGTTGATTTCAATTCCGGAAATCTTGATAACGCTTTTTTTATCGTCCGTCAACTCCTTTCGCAGTTCGACACGGCGGAACAACGCTTTAACGCGGGTTACGATTTTGCGGGGACTGAACGGCTTTGTCACATAATCATCCGCGCCAAATTCCAACCCGACGATTTCGTCGACTTCATCCGCTTTAGCTGTTAAAAATATAATATGCGTGTCCTTTATGAACATACTGTTACGGATGGCTTTGCATACTTCCAAACCATCTTTGCCGGGCATCATTACATCGAGGATAACCAGGTCCGGCTTTATCTTTTCGGCCAGTTGAATCCCTTTGTCCCCGCTGTCAGCCGTATAAACTGTATACCCTTCTTTCTTGAGATTGTAAGAAAGTATATCCAGAATATCATGTTCATCATCCACGCACAATAGGGTTTTTGTTTTTTTAGCCATCGAGCCGGTCCTATAAAAGTTTTTGGTGTTCCTTGGAGTGTTTAATGGATTTCGCGTCGCGAATGAATACGACGTCTTCACAAATATTCGTGCACAGATCTGCAATCCGCTCAAAATTTTTGCTGATGCGTATGATCTCCATCGACGTAGGGATGACCTTGGGATCTTTGATCATGCTTGCCAGGATATCAGCAAACAAATATTTATTCAGATCATCAATATCGTCGTCGCGTTTGCACACGGACATGGCCAGTTCGACGTCTTTATGAATAAAACTATCAATGGCGTCCTTGAGCATGCTGCGCGCAATATCCGACATTTTCGGAATATAATCTACGGTGATACGCTGATTATTTTCAACAATGACTTTGACGGATTCGGCTATATTCTGCGCATGATCGCCGATACGTTCGAGATCCCCATTGATCTTGGAAATTCCTATAACGTCACGAAGATCTACCGCCACCGGTTGATGCAAAGCCAGTATGCTCAACACTTCCTCATCGATAGTCATTTCCAATTCATCTACTTTGTGGTCGTTCTGCATCACCGCCATGGCCAGCGGGATATTCCGGTCGATCAAAGCTTGTATCGTACTGGATACCTGAGTCTCAACCATGCTTCCCATTTCAATAATAAGTTTTTCTAAATGAGCCAACTGTTCGGTGAATTGTGCTTTCATACTCTTTCGTTCTTTAATAGTAATGAGTTAGGTGTCTTTACTTACTTTTATTAAAACGCAAGCCTCAATAAATTTATCCAAACCTTCCGGTGATATAATCTTCCGTCATTTTTTGATCCGGAGAGGTAAATATTTTTTTGGTTTCGTTGAATTCGATCATTTTTCCGAGCCACATAAATGCCGTTTTATCCGACACGCGAGCCGCCTGCTGCATATTATGCGTTACGATGACAATGGTGTAATCGTGTTTTAGCTCTTTGATCAGGTCTTCGATTTTCTGCGTCGCGATAGGATCCAGCGCGGAACAGGGTTCGTCCATAAGCAACACATCCGGATCTACGGCTAATGCGCGGGCAATACATAATCGCTGCTGCTGGCCGCCGGAAAGGCTGTACGCAGAAATCTTCAGGCGATCCTTGACCTCATCCCACAGCGCAGCTTTCTTCAGACAGCGTTCTACGATCTCGTCCAGTTTCTGCGTCGAGTTTTCTCCATTCACGCGCGGTCCGTAAGCCACATTCTCATAAATCGATTTTGGAAAAGGGTTTGATTTTTGGAAGATCATACCGACTTTTTTCCTCAGGTCAACCACGTCCGTGTCTTTGTGGTAAATGTCCTTCCCGTCAATCCATATCTGCCCTTTGATCGTCACGCCGTCCACGAGATCGTTCATGCGATTGAACAGCCGCAAATAGGTTGACTTGCCGCAACCGGAGGGGCCAATTAAAGCAGTTACTTCATTCTGCAGAATTTCGAGTGAAATATTTATTAAAGCTTGCTGCTCGCCGTAGAACATGTTTACGTCCTTGGTCACGATCTTAGTTCGTGACTTTGTTGCAACGAAATTGGCACCGCCTGAATAATTGATTTGCGCTTCCGCTTCGAGCTTCGACAAATGCGTATCGGCATTTGCTTCGCCCTTTATTTCAGTTTTCTTGTCGATCATAGTTTTTCCTGAATATATCATTTTCAAATCTAATTTAAAATGCCGAACCTTTATATTTTTTCCTTAAGCGGGCGCGAATAATGATTGCGGTCAGGTTGAGCATCAATACAATAAGAATCAATAAAAGCGCCGTCATAAAAACCATCGGTTTTGCCGCTTCGACGTTGGGCGACTGAAAGCCGACGTCATAAATATGAAATCCTAAATGCATAAATTTTCGGTCCAGATGAAAGAAAGGAAACGACATATCGAGCGGTAGATTCGGCGCAAGCTTGACAACGCCGGTAATCATCAGCGGAGCAACTTCACCTGCGCCGCGCGCCATCGCAAGTATCACACCCGTTAATATTCCAGGCGTCGATGCCGGCAATACGACCCGCCACGTTGTCTGCCACTTGGTAGCGCCTAATGCGAGCGATGCGTCGCGCGCTCCCCTTGGAACCGCAGCCAGCGCTTCTTCCGTTGCAACTATGACAACCGGTACGGTAAGGAGGGATAATGTGAGAGATGCCCACAAAATACCGCCCGTGCCCCAGGTTGGATTTGGAAGACGATCAGGATAAAACAGCGCGTCGATCGTTCCTCCGCAAGCGTAAACAAAAAAACCCAGCCCAAAAATACCGAATACGATCGAGGGCACTCCGGCCAGATTATTCACGGCAATGCGGGTCAGCCTGACCATAAGTCCTTGCTTAGCATATTCACGAAGATACAGAGCAGCCATGACACCGAAGGGAACTACAAATACCGTCATGAGAAGCACCATCATCACCGTTCCAAAAATCGCGGGAAAAACTCCGCCTTCCGTATTTGATTCACGGGGATCATCAAATAAAAATTCATGTACTTTTAATAAATAATATTTCATTTTTTGAAATACGTTCATCCCGTTCGGCTGATAAAACCGGATTGCTTTGGATAATTCAATTTCCTTTTGCGATCCGCCCGCCAGAGTTACCACAACGGATAACGAAGATGTCTTTACATTGAGTTCGTCCACTTCTCCCTGGAGAACCTTGTATTTGTTCTCCAAATCCGCAATGGTCTTTTCAATTGAAAGTACGGTTGCGGGATCGTCCTGACCGTAAAATTTCAATTTCTTAATTCTTAATCGTTGTTGCTCGATATCGTAGTTTATCTTCCCTATCTCGTTTTTTTCAAGTTGGTACTTTCTATCAAACACTTCGTTCGATTTATCCAGCAAATTTTCAAAAGTTGTGATAGCCGAGCTGCCCTGAGCAATGAATGCTCCATTATCCTTGATGCCTGCGAGCCTGCCGTATAGATTTCCAAACTCCCTGCGTTCGATACAGATGGCGTCGTCAGGGTAGTAAAGTTCATTAAGTTCATACGTGGATACCCACCGGAAATCGCTGCCGTACACGTCACGATTGCCGATCTTCATTTGAAAACGCTTTTGCGTTTCATCCCGGTATTTTTCCGGTAACGCCGATTGAGGAATCTCTTCTTCTTCTTTAATTTCGCCAAGCAGCACACGTCCGTCGGAATACTTAACCTCCACCAGATTAGAAGGCCAAAAAACACCGACGCCATTCAACGAAACGATGAATAACAATCCGGCAACCATCAGGATGATCAGGCCCAGCACGGCGCCTGTGAACCACAAATAGATTTCTCCAGTTTTGAAAAGTTTACGCATTCCAGCCTCTTAATACATGATTAAAGGGACGCATATTTTTTTCTTAGTCTTTGCCTGACTAACTCCGCGATGGTATTTACAAAAAAGGTCATAATAAACAAGAGTAGTCCAGACAAGAACAGCGTTCGGTAAAGAGTTCCGGCGTGCGGCGCTTCGGGAATTTCAACCGCAATATTGGCAGACAACGTTCTCATACCGTTAAAAATACTCCAGTCCATGATCGGCGTATTTCCGGTTGCCATCAATACAATCATTGTTTCACCCACGGCGCGGCCAAAACCAATCATCACTGCGGAAAAAATTCCAGGACTTGCCGCGGGTAAAATAACTTTGATTGCGGTCTGCCATCGACTCGCACCCAATGCAAGCGATGCCGACGTAAGATGAACGGGCACGCCGGCCAGAGAGTCTTCCGTAATAGTAAAAATGATCGGCATGACTGCAAATGCCATCGCCACTCCGATCACGATAGAATTACGCTGGTCGTATTTTATATTTAAGACGGTATAAAGCCAATGCTGAACATCTCCTCCGAATATCGATTCAGTTACCACACTTCCTATATAGTAGCAAATGACAACGGAAACAATTACGATCGGAATCATTAGAAAAACTTCGTATCCGTGCTTAAACGGATTGGTAATTTTTCGGGGCAGTTTATCAAAAAAATAGACAAACAAAACAATCAAAACCGGCAACAGCAAAAGCATAATGATGAACTCGACCAATACGTCTTTCATTAAAGGCGCTAGCCACAAACCGGCGATAAATCCGATCACCACGCTCGGCAATGCCGCCATGATTTCAACCGTGGGTTTTATTATGTTCCGTATTTTCGGATGAGCAAACTGCGAAGTATAGATCGCGCCAAGAATTGCCAGCGGAATCGCAAAAACCATCGCATACAATGTAGCTTTCAGTGTGCCGAATATCAGCGGGATCAGGCTCAGCTTCGGCTCAAAATCGTCGGTTCCGCCCGTGGACTGCCAGGTGTATGCCGGCTTCGGATAACTTTCATACCAAACTTTGCCAAACAACGTTTTCAGCGTGGTCTCCGGATGCGGATTGTCTATGCTATAGTCGTAGACTGAACCGTCTTCTGTAACAAACAAGACTCCGTCCCCTTTTGGTGAGTACGTTGCATAGGTCAACGGAGCCGAACTAACAGGAATATCCACGAGAAGCTGCTCACTCGTTGAATGATATAAGCGTGCCATACCGGAAGCGTCTGTTACTGCAAAGGATTTATTTCTCCATGAGGCCGTAATAGAAGTAATATTTCTTTCATGAGTACGATAAGTTCTTATTTTCTTCAACGACGCGGTTCCATCTGCATTTTTAACTTCCATCCAGCCGTTGACATGTCCTTTTTCGTCTCCTACGATCAATGAAATATCGCCGATCAGATATTCCATCGCGCTTACGGCAACTTTTTCGCCGTCCGTTGCACGGATACTCTCAATGAGATACGGATTATCCTCCAGGTTCCAGCGTTGAATCTGACCATCCTGAAAACCCATCAACAAATGATCTTGTATCGGATTATAGGCTAACGAAGAAATGATTTCTGCGAAATTTTTCAAATAATATAGCTGAAGCGCCGGATCGGAATACCCGGTTTTAGTTTTTTTGGTATACGCGGCATTTTCTGTTTCCCGAACATTTGCGATGATCAATTCCTGCCGCTCTATCGAGACCATACCGATAAACGTTGGAAGGTTTTCCGTTCTTTGGTATATCAGTTTTACAATAGGGCGTTGTAACGAATCCAATTGATGAGATTCCATTTCGATGAGTTCCGGAACGATCGAGCGTCCGTCGGAATCGAACACGCTGTTGAACTTAATTTCAATCTGTTCAACACGGCCCCGGTCTGTTCCCAAGGCGATGCGATGCGAAGCAAATGAGGACGCCGCTGAAGTGATTCTTTGGCCGATTATATTCTGTAGTAAAACAGTTTTTAAGGGCTTCTGATCTTTGAGTGAAAAAAAGTGAATAAAACCATCATCGGTGATGAGATACAATATCTCCTTTTGTTCTTCTTCACCGATATAGATAATCTTCGATTTCGTTGCCGTCAATGCGTTTGAGTCCACTTTATGTAAAAGCCGCACTTCCGCCGTATACCACAGAGGCAATGTCTGATACAGGATGAAACCCATGATGCCCAAAATAATAACAATGAGCGTTATCCCTCCGGAGGTAATGGCCCGCGTTGCAAGCGCATCATAGAAATTTCTAAGTTTGATTTTTTTCATCCGTAACCGCATTTAAGCTCAAAGCCTCTTTCATTGTAAAAGAGGCTCCGGCGAAATCTAAATTTATTTTGCTTCTACAAGTTTTGATTGTTCAGTTACAATATCCGGCGTCAGAGGCATATAGCCGTCCTTGGCAACGACCAACTGTCCTTCGTAACTTAAAACAAATCTCAGAAATTCCTTAACCAACGGATCCAGGTCTTTTGTCGGGTTTTTCGCGACGTACACATACAGGAATCGGCTCAAGGGATATTTTCCCGACTTTACATTTTCATAACTTTCGCCGACAAACTCTGCGCCTTCTTTAGCCGCAATGGGAATCGCGCGAACATCCGTCGTTGTGTAACCGATCCCGCTGTATCCGATTCCATATTTATCCGTACCTACGCCTTGAACCACGGAAGCTGACCCCGGCTGTTCTTTTACGTTATCTTTAAAATCGCCCTTGAAAAGTGCGTGCTCTTTAAAATATCCATACGTACCCGACGCCGAATTACGTCCATATAAACTGATAGGTTTGTCTTTCCATTCGCCTTCTAACCCCAACTGACCCCAAGTCACTATTTCATCTTTTATTCCGCCCTTGCGCGTCTTAGAAAAGATAGCGTCGACCTGCTGGAGCGTCAGGCCCGTAATTGGATTATCTTTATGAACATACACGGCCAGTCCGTCAAACGCGGTAGCGATTGCCGTGGGCTTGTAACCGAATTTTTTTTCAAATTTGTCGACTTCCTCTTTCTTCATCGGACGCGACATCGGCCCCAATTGCGCCGTTCCTTCGATCAAAGCCGGCGGCGCGGTACTTGAACCTTTGCCTTCTACTTGAACGTTCACGCTGGGGTAAAATTTTTTGAACTCTTCCGACCAAAACGTCATCAGATTATTCATCGTATCGGAACCGATAGAATTCAAATTACCGGAAACACCGCTTGTCTTCGCATACTTTGCTATGCT
This sequence comes from bacterium, assembly GCA_008933615.1. Lineage (NCBI taxonomy): Bacteria > bacterium. Next base: position 33,963 of record WBUR01000008.1, read on the forward strand.
GTCGTCAACTTTTACTGCGGTCGAAACGGCTGATGTTGTTTCTGTTTTCTGAACATCACTGTCGTCGCTCTTCTTAAATTCCTTTTTCTTATCTCCGCACGACGACACAATTGCAAGTGTCGCCATAAGCACCAGAAAAAGGGCTGAGTTCAAATTTCTCATGTCTTCTCCTTTAATTTTTGAATTGGGTTATACACATTTTTACGAAATTAAAATTAACAACGGAATATTATCTAAGTATTATTCAATTGTTACCGGTTTATTAAATAAATATACGTTAAGACATTAATAATAAAAGATTAACATGGCGTCAGATCGATCTAATGCTGTTCGGGATGAATTCCAATTAACTAACTATAGTTTATCAAAAACAAATTCATAATTTTTTGGGGACTATTTTTTATACTATTACGTTAGAAACCTCATCAATCAATTCTGTAATTCGAAAGTGATGTACGTAAATGCAATTTCCGCTTTAGTATGTCATGCTTCGTTTGGTCTTAAAACTATTGGAGAATTTATTATGACTACAACTACAAAGCCTGATACAGCGACTTTCGGGGCGGGCTGTTTCTGGTGTGTTGAAGCTGTATTTCAGCGCTTAAAAGGGGTCACTTCGGTCACGTCGGGTTATAGCGGCGGTAAGACTGAAAACCCGACGTACAAAGACATCTGCTCCGGAACGACGGGCCATGCTGAAGTTTGTCAAATCGAATTTGACTCTGAGCAAATCACCTATGCCGAACTGCTTCAGGCTTTTTTTTCAAGCCATGACCCAACAACGCTTAACCAGCAAGGCGCAGATAGAGGAACGCAATATAGGTCGGCCATTTTTTACCATGACGATGATCAAAAAACTCTTGCAGAAAAAATAAAACATGAACTGGATACCGCCGGCGTATTTAATGATCCCATTGTTACCGAAATCGTTCCTTTTTCAAAATTTTATAAAGCCGAAGATTATCATCAGAATTATTTCAATGATAACGGAAATCAGCCTTACTGCGCTGTTGTAATTCGGCCAAAACTGGATAAATTCAGAAAAGTCTTTAAAGAGAAATTAAAAACTGAAGAGAGATAAAGACGCGCCCATAAAAAACAATGGGCTTTCCCCGGTGAACCTATAGAATCCCGAAATATTTCGCTGCATTAAACCGTTGTAATCCTGCCCTATTTTTGCTAAAATTAGCCTGCCCGATTCCGAAATAAAATGAATGATTTTTCATCTTTATTGCTTCTATGAAAATCGATTTATTGATTACAAACGCAAAACAAATCGTCTTCTTTGAAAACGATCAATTACGAACGATCGAGAATGGCAGCCTAGCTTGTTCGAGCGGCGTTATTACTTGGTTCGGTCCCGCCGAAGCAAAACCCGAAGAATTCGAACCGGTTGAAACGCTCAAAGCTTCGGATTGCATCGTATTGCCCGGATTGATCGATTCCCATACTCACACGGTATTTGCGGGTTCGCGCGAAGATGAATTCGAATTAAAACTCAAGGGCGCTACCTATCAGGAAATTGCAACGCGTGGAGGCGGAATCAAGAACACCATGCGTGCAACACGAAAAGCTACGCGAGACGAACTTACCGCGATTGGGCTGGAACGACTTCGCAACGCGATCGCATTTGGCATTACTACTATCGAGATCAAAAGCGGATACGGACTTTCATTTGACGATGAAATCAAAATACTTGAAGTCATTCGATCGCTTCGTTCGCTAGTTCCGATCGATATAGCCTCAACTTTCCTCGGTGCGCACACGCTCCCGCCGGAATTTTTCGAAAACAGACAGGATTATATCGGCCTTATTTGTGAAAAAATGATCCCGTATATCGCTGAAAACAAATTAGCTGAATTCTGCGACGCATTCTGCGAAGCCAATGTGTTTAGCATCGACGAAACACGTAGGGTCTTCGAGACGGCAAAACATCACGGCCTGAAATTGAAACTTCACGCGGACCAACTGACGAATAGCGGCGGCGCGGAATTGTGCGCGGAAATGGGCGCCGTATCGGCGGACCATCTCGAAACTATATCTGAACGCGGTATCGACGCATTGGCAAAATCCAATGTCGTCGCAGGGTTATTGCCTGGATGTTCGTTCTTTCTTCGCATGCAGTATCCTCCCGCACTTAAGATGATCGAGGCGGGCATTCCGATCGCGTTGGCAACCGACTTTAATCCCGGATCCTGTATGACGCAAAACCTTCAGATGATCATGTCGATCGCCTGTACGCAGATGCGTATGTCGCCCGCCGAAGTCGTGCGCGCAGTGACACTGCATGCTGCCCGCGCACTCGAACGAAACGATATTGGAAATATTAAAACGGGCATGAAAGCCGACTTCGCATTATTCCGCGCGCCAAATTATCAATTCATTCCTTACAATTTCGCGCAGAACCATATCCGTCACGTTGTAAAAAACGGGAAGATCATATTCAACGCGTAAAAACATAATCATATTTATGTTCCAAACCCGATCTTCGATGTCGTGTTTTCCAATTTATGCCAATTCATAAGAGCCGCCCGTGTCAAACAACCGTTCGCCAACAAATGTCGATATTCTGATTGCCATGCTTTGCATCGGTTTTTACACAGCCATGGCTGTCATGTCCGAGGGTTTTGTCGAACCGGATGAGATGAGTCATTTCATGAAATCAATGGATGCGCTGCAGAATTGGCACTATGTCCTGGATATTTGGGGAAGACCGTTTTGCATCGCTTATTATGCAATTGGCGTTCAGTGGGGAATTACCGTTTCGCGTTTCTTGAGTATTGCCGCCTCCATACTTACGGCGCTTGGAACGATCCGGCTGGCGTATCATTTTTTGGATATCACGCCAGGTTACTTCCGTTCTTACCGTTCATGGTTGTGGTTGCTGCTTTTTGCCCAGCCCTATTTCATGTTGCAGAGCTTTTCTGTCATGACGGAAATATTGCTGGCCTGTTTTTGGATCTGGGCCGCAGTTGCGGTTGCTCATAATCGTTGGTTAATTGCAGGCTTGCTTGTCGGATTGAGCGGTTTAACAAGGCCGGAAGGTTCGCTCGCGGTAGCCGCTTGGCCGTTGTTCTTAATTCTCTCTCAATCCCATCTTGATCTAAAACTTCCAAAGGTGATTGCGTCGAGCGCCGTTGCCATTTTTCCTTCCTTTACATGGTGGGTTGCCGGTATGTATGTGTTTGGAGGATGGAATTGGTTTATCACTCATTGGCCATGGGCCGTTGAAAGCGTGTACGGGAAGACACCCGTAGAAGCGGTTTTAGCCGTTTTGAATGCGGCCAATTTCTGGATGATTATACCGGTTGTCTCCGGCCTGTTCTTTATTATAAAAAAGAATTCTACGGCATATGATTTGCGAAAGCGATCCATTATATTATTGATCATTCCGGTAGGAAGTATTTTCATATTGCATTTTTTGCTTGGCGTCTTAGGATTGTTTGGTTCTCTTAGTTTACCGCGCTACTATATAACGGTTTCTCCTTTCCTTGCCATTATTGCATGGATCGGGATCGAAGGCATGCGGCATCAAATACAAAATACAAAAATGGTCAAATGGATTCTGATTATCATTATTCTGTTAATTCCATCACGGGCTATATATATGATGGATTACGGAACATTGCCGTTTCCAAAACATTGTGACCAGGTGAAACTGGAATTGATGATCAACTGGTTTATGGAAAATCGCAACGATCCCAATATCGGAATGGACCGAAAGCCTGAGAACATCGTTGCGGCGCATCCTTATGTTAATTATGTTTTGAGCGGTTCGTCCAATACTCCCGGTTCTTTGCGATTATTTAATTCAGGCGGAATCAAAACAGCGCCGGCCGGAACGGTGTTATTTGTTGAGGACGGGGTTTGGAAAAAAAACGGATTTCCATCAATAGATTCAATTTTCAGCTGGAATTATACGCGGGTACAATATACCCGATTAGATAAACAGCTGGCGGATGCCTGCGACAACGACCCTTTATATGAAGACATGAATATTTTTGTTAAGAAGTAACTGAAAGCGATAATATGGGAAGCCAAAATATTTTAGACGGCATTCTGATCACATTTCCTCGCGAAACGTGTTCGGACTATTACTTCGCCACTCAGAAAGAGTGGCTCGAGACCAACGGAATCGGCGGGTTTGCCTCCTCCACGATCATTGGCGCGAACGTTCGCAGGTATCATGGGCTTTTGGTGGCCTCGCTTAAACCGCCAACGCACCGGTTTGTACTTCTTTCCAAATTGGAAGAAAATATTTCGATCAACGGGAAAACCTATGAATTTTCAACGAATCAATACCCCTTTATTATTTATCCCGAAGGACACAAAAATATTGAGCGGTTCGAATACGATGTATATCCCCGCTTTATTTATCGTTTTAACGATACGATCATTGAAAAAAGCGTGATCATGCTCCATGGTGAAAATTCTACGATCATTCGGTACCGCGTAGTCAAATCAGAACAACCGGTAACTTTGACCGTTCGCCCCCTGTGCGCTTTTCGCGATTATCATAGTTTGTCGCATGAGAACTCTGCTTTGAATCACAACATTCAAAAAGGCAAAAACAGGTTCTCAATTCACCCCTATCTTGATCTGCCGGCAATACATATGGTTCACAATACGGGACAAATTGATCCGAAATTTTTTTGGTATAAGAATTCCGAATACCGAAAAGAACAAGAACGCGGATTGGATTTTGCAGAAGACGTTTTTAGTCCGGTTTTGTTGAATGCTCAACTTTGTGCCGACGAATCGCTGGATATGGTAGTCACAACGGATGAAAAACGGCTGGAGACGCCGCCTTCAGCGATTGGCAATCTGTTTGACCAGGAAATCCTTCGTCGTGTTGAACTGATCAAGACCATGCCGTTGAAAGACAAGTTAGCAAAATCGTTGGCATTGGCAGCCGATTCATTTATAGTACAAAAACAAGATAAGGCACATACGGTCATCGCAGGATACCATTGGTTCAGCGACTGGGGCCGTGATACCATGATCTCATTAACAGGACTGACTCTGAGTTGCGGGAAATACGATATTGCAAAAAGTATTTTACGAACCTTTTCAAATTATATTTCTGAGGGCATGCTGCCAAATCGATTTCCTGACCTGGACGAGTCGCCTGAATACAATAACGTGGACGGCACATTATGGTACTTCATTGCCATATATAATTATGTGAGCTATACCAAGGATTTGGAATTTGTCCGAAACGAACTTTACGTCAAATTGAAAGACATTATCGATTGGCATCTTCGTGGAACGCGATACCATATTAAGATGGACAGTGACGGACTCCTGTTTGCGGGAGAGGAAGGAATTCAACTTACGTGGATGGATGCAAAAGTGGGTGATTGGGTGGTCACGCCCCGAACAGGCAAACCCGTTGAGATAAATGCATTGTGGTACAATGTACTGTGTGTTATGCGAGAATTGGCTAAACAGTTGAATCAGCCGCGGGATTCTGAGTCGTTCGCTGCACTTGCGGAAAAAACAAAAAAGAGTTTTAACGAACAATTTTGGAATGCCGACAAATCCTGTCTATATGATTTTATAAATGGCGAATTCAAAAACGAGGACGTTCGCCCCAATCAGATATTCGCCGTCAGTCTGCCTTTTGAGATTCTAGATAAAGTAAAACAAAAAGACCTGGTGTCGGTGGTAGAAAGAGAGCTGCTCACCTGTTGCGGACTGCGCAGTCTATCGGACTTGAACGATCGATTTATCGGCACCTATTCTGGAGATCCTTATCACCGGGACGGAGCCTATCATCAAGGAACCGTCTGGCCATGGCTCATTGGCGCCTATCTTGAAGCCTATCTCAAAGTGCATGGGTACTCTTCCGATTCAAAATTGTATTGTGAAAAAATCGTAAGACCGTTTGAGCAACAGCTGACCGACGGAGGTATAGGTACCATTTCAGAGATTGTCGATGGCGCTGAACCGCATTTACCAAAAGGATGTATTTCTCAGGCGTGGAGCGTGGCGGAAATCCTGCGCATTCTGGAAATTTTGGAGAAGAACTAACATGCATGATCTCAACAACCTCGAGGTATGCAGGAACTTAATTCGTTCGATCTATGAAAAACATGACAAACGGAGGATTGAATTAGGTTCGCAGATTCCGGCTTCCGTACTCATTCCCTTTTTTGAAAAGGACGGACAGACGTTTATTCTTTTTGCCAAACGTACGCAGACCGTTCGCCATCATAAAGGACAAATTTCTTTTCCAGGCGGCGCTTTGGACCGGGTCGACAAAGATCTGCTGTATGCAGCTCTTCGGGAAACTGAAGAGGAAATTGGAATCAAAAAAGAGAACGTAGACGTCATAGCTGAATTGGATGATATGGTGACACCAACTAATTTTCATGTTACGCCGTTCGTCGGTATCATTCCTTACCCGTACGAATTCAATTTAAATCCACTGGAAACTGCGGCATTAATTGAAATCCCCCTCTCACATCTTTTGAATGAGCAATATCACCGTCTTGGCTACCGACGCTTTTTGAACAGAACTTTTGAAGTACATTACTATGATTATCAGGAACACAGCGTATGGGGCGTCACCGGATTTATTCTTTTTGAACTACTTCAAAAATTGAAAACTGCATTGTAAGAATTACTTCGCCGGCAACGAAATATTCTAACTATCCCGTGCAACTTTTTTTACTCACTTTACGTAAAAATTCAAGCGTTTCATTCAACAAAAGTCTCTCCAAAAAAGGTCATCGATCATGGAATATAAATGCAGCAAACGAATTCCATCTGCGCACAGGTTGAGATTTACAAATAGTCCTCTACTTATCTCAATAATGGCCTTAGCATTTTTTTTGACGCCAATGCACATGGACGCTTTTGCCAAGGTGCAAAATACTGCGATTGCAGAAAGCTCCAAGAATAGCTTATCCGGCTCCGGCGATTTTAAGCCGAATCCAATCTTGACGCTTGATCTAAAGCCAACATCGGTGAGCTTTGTGATTGACGGCGAGATCGAGGAAGGATGGATGACTGCGGAACGCTTTGAGAATTTTGTTGAAAATTGGCCGAATGAAGGTATGAAACCCAAGGTTGTAACCGATGGATACGTAACTCACGACGACAAAAATTTTTATGTAGCCTTTATTTGTTATGATCCGGAAATGAAAAAATTGCGCGCATCGCTTAGCGATCGGGACCGAGTGTACCGGGATGATTTCGTCGGGATTAATGTGGATCCATTCGGCGCACAGGTTAACGGGTTTGAATTCTTTGTTAACCCTTTGGGCATTCAGGCCGATTTGACGGTAGACGTCAGCGGCAATGAAGATGACAGTTTCGACGCCGTTTGGGAATCGGCGGCAAAAATATATGACGATAGGTGGACAGTCGAAATCAAGATTCCTTTCCAAAGTCTTCGTTTTCCAAATAAACCCGAACAGGATTGGTTGATCCACTTCTGGCGAGTTTATCCGCGTGAACAGCGATATCTTTATTCATGGATGCCTACTTCTCGGGATGTGAGCAATCAGTACTCACAGGCCGGGCACCTGAAAATGGCCTTGTCGGAAACGCCGGGTAAGACCTTCGAATTGCTCCCATATATCGTCGGCTCCACTGCACGTTCTCTTGAAGATAAAGATCCTGCCGGAATCAACGGGAAATGGGGTAAATCTAAGTTTGACAACAATCTGGGTTTTAATTTGAAATACGGGCTGTCATCGAACATAACTCTGGACATGGCCTACAATCCTGATTTCAGCCAAATCGAAGCGGACGAAGGACAAATAAGTGTCAACAACACGTTCGCATTATTTTTCAATGAAAAACGACCTTTCTTTTTAGAAGGCCGGGATATTTTTGACGTCGACCGGGATATTAATTTGTTTTACACGCGCACGATTAATAATCCGTTGATTGCGGGCAAGCTTTCGGGCAAAGCGGGAAAGTTGAGTTTTGGATATATTGCAAGTTATGATGAAGATACACCGTATATCATGCCATTTGAAGAAAAGAGCATAACACTATCCACCAATCAGAACTCTACAACAAATATTCTCCGCACGAAATACGAGTTGGCAAAGGGAACTTATGTTGGGTTTATCGGCACGAACCGACGCATTTCAGGGGGCTCGAATACCGTAGGAGCTTTAGATACAAAGATCCGGTTGAATTCAAAATATACTTTATCCGCACTGGCAGGTTTGAGCCGCACTGACGAACCGACCGATTCCGTATTGTCAGAAGACGACATAAGCGACGTCACTTTTGAAACTCAGGGTAAATCATACAACAGCGATTTTGACGGAGAAAATTTTAATGGTTGGTTCACGCGTGTGACTTTAGACCGTACTGCGCGTTATTGGGGTTTTTTTGCATGGTATAACGACCTCTCACCCGGATTTCGCTCAGAGAACGGGTTTGTTCGAAGTAACAACATTCGGGAATTTGGCGCGGTGAACCGTTATACATTTTATGTCAATGAATCGCATCCCTTGTTGGTCAGAATAGAACCCCGCGTTCAGTTTAATCGTAAATACAATTACGACGGCCAATTGAAAGACTGGTGGATAAACCCCCAATTATTCATCCAATTTAAAAAACAAACTTACGTTTGGATGAGCGTTGCTGCATTAAATAATGAAAATTACCGTGGGCGGCAATTCAACAATATTCACCGCGTAAATTTTGAAAGCGGAAGCCAGGCTTTAAAAATAATCAACGGCGGTTTCTGGACTGAAACGGGAAATTATATTAACCGGGGAGGCGAGGAAAACGACCCTCGAAATCCGCTCGCTAAAGCAAAAGGTTTTGGTTTTCAAACGTGGTTGACATTTAAGCCAACGAGCCGGCTGTCCGATGAGTTTAACTATCGTCAGTTTAACCTATGGACACATTATGGAGGCGACTTAATTTTGTCGCAGAAAATATACCGTAACGCCATTTCGTATCAATTCACTAAACAGCTTTTCCTACGCCTGATCGGCGAATTGGTAAGAATCGCCGAATTCGATTCGGACGAACAAAAGATCGTACGCTCCAAATATTTCAGCATCAATCCGCTTTTAAGCTATAAGATCAATCCGTTTACCGTATTTTTCTTAGGCGCCAATATGGGCGGCGAGAATAAGCCCTATGAAAACTACGACGGCTTGACTACCACAAATCAAAGCGTCTTTGTAAAATTTCAATATTTTATGAGGATCTAGCGGGAGCCTGGATTATTTTTGACTGGGCGATTCGCCGCGGCGATAATCAATATTCATTTCTTGGCGGGTCTTATCAATCAATTCCTTAGTTTTCTGTTTTCGTTTAATCACTTTCAGTCGGGATTCAATCTCTAATGATACTTCACTAAAAGGTTTATAGGTTCCTTTTGGTCGAATTTCGACCACATACCAGAACGAATAATAGCCGTGTCTTGTTAAGATAGGCCCGATGATCTCATCGGTTGCATTCTTTAGGAAAACCTGTTTAGCTACCCTATCTTCAAATTTATTACGAGTCTGAAAATCCGTAGCGCCGACGATATCGCTGTCAGCCGCCGCCTGTGAAACGAGCTCCATAAAATCTTTTTTCCTAAGGCGAGACATCGCAAGAAATTCAGATGCCATTTTCCTTGACCTTAATTTATCCAAAGTTAGAAAATACTGAACTTTGACGTGGTCTTCCGAATAGATAAATGAGTTTCTATTTTGAGCGTAATAATCCTCTGATTCTTTCGGCGTGATCGTCACGCTTTTTTCAATTTCGCTTTCGATAAACGATTGGATAAGCAATTCACGCCGCACGTTTTCAACCTGGCGTTGATACGAAGGATCCTTATCGTAACCTTCACGAATTGCTTTCTGATAAAGAGACTCAGAGTTGATCCAGTTTTGAACATAATCTTGCCGGGCTTCATCCTGCAAACGCATGTCCGCCCTGAGCGCACTGTCGACCACTGTTTCAGTCAATTCGGCGGTACCGATTTTTACAATAAATTTATTTTCAGGCACGTTGCACGCAATGATAACAAACGCGCTGCCGAAAATGAGTAACAAATATGACGTAATTTGAAATTTCATGACTTAATCAAAATCCTTACAGATTATTTTCATATATAACGACTTTCCAACGCTTTTTTAGATTTCTTAGTAATTCTTTTTCGCTCTTTTTTATTTCATTATTCCTATAGTCGTTTTTCATGATATTCTTTACCGTTTCGTAATTTAGCAACTCGGGCTCGATTTTGCTTTCAATTTTGATAATGGAAAAGCCACCGGATTTTCTGGAAACTATTTTACTCACGTCATTTTTTCCCATCCGTAATGCAACATGGACGAGTTCGTTTTTTTCTGTATACTTTGATGAATTATTCGGAATAAATTTTACACTGTTATCATTGTTTTTTGCGTTAATTATCTCCGGAATTTTCGCAAGATCGACCCCGGATTGAATGACTCGTTCTGCTGCATTTATCAGTTCTAATGTTGGAGAATAAATTTCTGACCATCCAATCACACCCTCCGTCTGATATTTTAACCGGTTCCTTGAATAGTAAGCATAGATCTCCGAATCCGATGGACTACTAATAATAAATGCCAATTCATCGGAAACACGCTTGATCACCCGCTTTTTCTTAGATTCCGTTAATTCAGCCCGAAAAGCTTCTGACTCCATAAATCCGTCCTGTACGCTTAAATCCGCAAGCAAAAAAGATTTGCAGTAATCTTTGACTAATCGTTGTATTATTTGATAATTCGGTGATGGAATTTGATCAGGAGAATAGTTGCGTATGAAATCTCGAAACGACACACTTTGTGTCCCTAAGATAGCAATCGGCCTTTCGAGATATTCTTCAGTCAACCCAAATGCTCCTGACTGCGCTTTGGCGGTATCCAGTAGTACGTCCAAAAGTATCTGAATATTCTCGTCAACTATCTTTACGCCTGCAGATTTATATAGTGAATCCAGGAACGCGTTTTGGAAGCGAATAAGCGTAGCATAATCATCTCCCTGCAATCGTGATTTTATCAATTCTTTCGCTTGGGCGATATCAATCGGTTTTTTTAATGAATCATCAAAAGCGATCACGCGACAAATGACATATGCCCCTTGAATTTCAATTGGCTTTGAAACTGAATTGGGCCGCATTTTGATTACTTCTCTTTCATACAATACCGGAATCTGGCCGATTTGCATTTTCTCGTGTGCAATATTGACCTTTTTGGAGTATGGATTCAAATAGTAATCAGAATTTTTTTCGGCAAGCTCTTCAAAATTATTCTTATTGATCAAAATATAAATAGAATCTGCTTTTCGTTTTGCTTGTTCGATGGTTAGTTTGGCAAGCGATCCTTTACGATCTTTAAATCGGATCACTATATTTTGAACGCGAATGGTTACGCCAAAATAATCCATGTAAGCTTTGACATAGTCTTCAGTAACAAAGTTTCCAAATATATATTTTTCGTAGGCATTTCGATACAGTATGTTCTTTATATCTTTTTCTTCGTTCCATGATGTATCTTTATCAAATCCTTTCTCTATCCCATACGCCAATTTGAGCCTGTCATTAATAATCAAATCCAAATATTCTCTCTTTTCAGAAAAAGCCAGCTTTGAAGCGTTTTGTCCGAATTTCTTTTCAAGAAAAATATTGAAGTCGTTTACTGTAATTGCTTCTTTCCCATCGATCGTAGCTAAAACATGATCGTTGCTTTTTTGACAACCGATAATAAAAAAAATACCGGCAATGACAAGCGACCGTACACTTGCACTAATGCGCTTTAACATATTTAACTCCCTGCTTTCTCGATTTTGCGTTTTTCATACATTGAAGCCAGAATACTTATTAAGAAAAGAATGCCGATCACGGAAAACGTGATCCATTTGGATAAATGAAAATTAAAATACTCAGCAAATAATTTACTCCCGATGAAAAATACGATAATATAGGCGCCGTCAACCAATTTAGGAAATCGTTTGATAACGTTCAAAAAAGCTCCGGCAACCATCCGCATGGTAATAATGCCAATGATGCCTCCCGTAATAACTACCCACTGTTTATTTGACAACGCAACTGCTGCCAGTATCGAATCAACTGAAAACACAATGTCCGTCAATTCTACCGCGACAACTGTACTCCAAAAAGCCGACAAACCCAGAAACATTTTGGGAGCCGGTATTTTCTTTTCGGGTTCCTTTTTCTTTCGAACAAAATGATCAACGGCCAGGTAACATAAATAAATTCCTCCCGCTATCTTGACTGCCGGCATATTGATCAGATAAACGGCCAAAAGAACGGCGATCGTTCTGAAGACAAATGCTCCGACAATTCCATACTTTAACGCTTTTTTTTGCTGGTCTTCCGGCAGGGGCATCACTTGTACAGCAAGAACAATGGCATTATCGGCGCTTAACAATCCTTCCAGCAGAACCAGCAAAGCTATCGTGATCAGATCCGATGATTCAAAACTCATAACGTCCTTTTTTTAAAAGCGTGTGAATATAGACCAGAGAACAGCACTTAATCAAGGGAAAATCAGGCGCTTTCGCGTATAAAATTATTCTGAAATTATTAAAATTAATCGTAAATTGTTATGTTTGGTTAACAGGACGTACGCGTATGACAGATCATAAAGAAAAATTTATTTCAATTCTTGAAAAGAACAGAGTATCGGATCGAAGCGACGATCTTCTTGAATACGGCCGGGACTGGACACGCAAACATACTCCGGATCCGTGCATTATCCTGTTTCCTAAAACTGCTAACGAAGTGCAGAAAATTGTTTCCTATTGCTACGAGCATAATATTAAAATCGTTCCTTCGGGAGGCCGGACGGGTCTCGCGGCGGCGGCGGTGGCAGCCAATCAGGAAGTTGTCGTTTCTTTTAAAAAAATGGATCAAATCGTGTCTATCGATATCGAAACGGGAAGCGTTGACGTAGAAGCCGGAGCTATATTGGAAAACGTTCAGAAAGCGGTTGCTGATAGGGGTATGTTCTTTCCTATGGATTTCGCTGCACGTGGAAGTTGCCAGATCGGAGGCTGTATCTCAACCAATGCCGGCGGACTTAAAGTGATTAAATACGGCATGATGCGCGACCTCGTTCTCGGCCTTGAAGTTGTAACGCCCACAGGCAGTATTCTCCGTTTGAATTCAAATGTACACAAAAATAATTCCGGCTATGATCTAAAACAATTTTTCATCGGTGCGGAAGGAACGCTGGGTCTGATCACGGAGGCAACGCTTAAGATCGTTCCGAAACCCAAGAACCTGCAGTTAGCGCTATTGGCAACTGACAATTTCACAACTATTTTGGAAATCCTGAAATCTGCGAAATTGAAGTCGCTTGACATCACCGCTTTTGAGTTTTTTACAAAACCGTGTTTACAGGCCGTTTTAGATTATGTCCATCATTGCCGCAATCCATTTGCAGAAATCTATCCGCTGTATGTGATGCTTGAGATTGATTGCGGAGATCGGATGGAAGACCTGCAATATTTTGTAGAATCCGTTGAGCACTTGATCCTTGATGGCACTTTATCCCTAAACCATCAAACGTTTAAGGAGTTGTGGGCTTATAGGGAAAATATTCCGGAGACTATTTTAAAACTCGGCCAAATTCACAAAAATGATATCGCCGTTCCAATCTCATCCATGCCTTCGTTTATCATGAAACTGGAGAAGATGATTGCTGAGAAATATTCGGCCTTTCAAGTTCTGCTTTTTGGCCATATCGGCGACGGCAATATCCATGTGAATATTATTGATACAACCCGAATGCCGATGGAGGAGTTCACAAAGATAACCGATGAATTGGATATGGAAATGTGCCGATTAATAAAATCCTATCATGGAAGTATCAGCGCGGAACACGGAATCGGATTATTGAAAAAAAAGTTGATGCACCTGCACAGAAATCCGGAGGAAATTCAAATGATGAAAAATATCAAGTCGGTTTTTGATCCAAAAAATATTTGTAATCCAGAAAAAATAATTGACCTTTAAAACACTCTTGCGAAACTTCCGCCGACATAAAACCCTTTCTTGTCCAGCCTTTGCGCCGTGTCAATTCTGAAAAAACCAAACAAACCGTTCAGAGACCATCCGATTTCATGATGAAATTGATCCGTGTAACCCGGCCGGTACGTCAGCGTTCTCAGCCTGTCTTTTGAAATCCATGTTCGGCCCGATGCGCCATGCACGATCACTCCAATACCTTTTTTTGCAATGGATTGAAGCCCGATGAGCTCGAACGGAATGGTTCGAAAATTATGTTCCCAGAAAATCGCCGTGTATTTTTCTCCTTCGTACAGTTGCCCACGTAAGGTCTTAAATACACCAAACGGCGTGAATGCCTGTAACGACCCGTCAATTGCCGAAAGCCGCTGAAGCGGTAAGTGGCCGGTGTATGTTCCGCCAATCCATCTTAGATCCAGAACATTAGGCAAAAATCTTCGTGAAAAAAAAGTTTTGAAACGCCAGTCGACCGAAGCCCTATAGGTCGTAAAATCAAAATCGCTCGATAACCATTGACTAGAGCTGTGTTCTATTTTAACCTCCGCGCGTTCCTGGCCAACAAAACCAAATGGAACATAGTCGTCTCCGTAAATCACAGACATGTGAACGGAACGCATCGTGCCCTCATCAATTTTTGGATTCGGCCTTTGAACATTATTGCGGCCCAAAATATCAAAGTCAGTATTTTTTATGAGAGATGTTTGAATTTCACTGCTCCAGCCAATCCTAAAATTCAGGTCAATTTTACGAAATTCATAACCCGCGCCGAACTCCACTTTTTGATTTTTGTAAAAATCAAAATAGTCGCGAAATCCAAACAGCGCCGGCCCGCTTGCAACCAAAAGAGAATAATTATCTGACGGGTATCGTTCGGTAGTTCCGATATAATAATCACTTTCAAAAAATCCCTGGTGTTTTTTACCCCAATTATATCTGGACCCGGCGCCGTAAAACCACCGTCTTAGGCTTGTCGAATAGCCGCTCAAAACGTAAGCTGAAAATGTTTTCGAAAAATCATATGAATATTTTATCCCGACATGTGCGCCGTCCACGCGATTAAACCAGAACCGAGGCCCCAAGCCGTCTAAGACAGTTTTGAATACATTTTTTTTCTTTTCCGCTATGACAATGCTGTCGTTGTATTCATCTTCCATTTTGACCATGCGAGACAAGGCGCCGGTCGGCTTAAATGCTTTTGAAAATGAATCTCCTCGTTTAATCATACGAAATGCCGAGTCCTCACGGTCGGATAACGGAATGATTATCTGCGTAGAATCAAATTGATTTTCCTTTTTAAGCGAGGTGGAATCCACAATAAAAGCTCGCTTGGTCTTATATAGTGAATCCGGCAATGTCACGTTTATCTGATAATTATTGAATCCGGTGATCTGTGTATATTTTATGGAGGGGAATTGGAGCCCGATCATACCGATCTTGATTTTTCCGTCCATGCGCATGTCGATAGGCAGCCAAAAGGCCTGTCCGAAATTACTAAATTGCTGCATGTAATACACTTTCCACTCTTGCACGGGCATTGGAAATATGACGAAATCATTGGGTCTTAATTCCGCTTCGATCATTACAGAGTCCGTATCCAGCACGGAAATCTGGCCGACGAAAGTTGGCTGGAGTTTTGTTTTGGTTTGGACCGATATGTCGTACACCAACTGATCATCCCGGTAACGCCGCCCGATAATTTTAAAATCGTAATAATCCAACGCATCCGGATGCGTCGGCCCGACAAATTTCGATTCCTGTATGAGAACATCGTCATCATACAAATTGACAATTTCGTCGTCGCCGACAACCACGTTTTCTGACGGACTTAGATTTTTTGTATGGCGCTTTGACTTAATGACGGATCGCAGTCCTCTTATCCGATCCCAATAGGTTTCTGCCAGCACCTCGGAGATCATAACGATTCCTGAATCGTTTTCAATAACCGAACGCATGTACGTATCGGCGCTAAAATTTTGTATTTTCTTATGCCAGCTTTTTTTCTTGGCGATCACATTCCGCATAATGCGCATCCCCGGATCTTCCCCCAAAACAACCAGCGCCTCCATCTCGATGGGCGACTGATTTAATGAGATGTCTTGCTCGCCCGCAGAGGACGACGTTATGGTTATTTTTTTTGATTCGTATCCGATATATCGAACGACGAGAGTCGCAGGCACGTGCTCCACATTAATCGAATATTTCCCTTCACGGCTGGCAATGACTCCTTTTAACGTACCTTCGATCTGAATATTAGCAGCCGGGAGGTTTTCACCGGTTGCAGCGTCCTTAACAACTCCGGATATAATTTTCTGCGCAAAAGACGGCTGTGTAAACAGGAACAAAAGCAGTACTATTTTCTTCATAATCCTATCCTTAAAATGCGAGCCGATGCGTAATGGCCTAAATATTCGTTCTGGATTCATCATATTCAGCACAAGAAAAACGCCCATTCTCCATCAGCGGAAGTCATAGGCGCTAATTGATTCAGTGTTAACGGAGGCGTCAAATCCAATTCTAATGAGCAGCCTTTTTCGATAATCGCTCCGTTACTTTATCCGCGATCTTATCACGAACAGACCGGCTTGAAATTTCTTCATTTGAAAAATTCAATGTTCGTGTCAAAATAGTCGTGCTCACATTTTGTTTGCTGAGCATCGACATAACTGCATACCCTTGTTGGCTGGATGACGAGATGTTGGAAACGGCATTCAAAAACGCAAAGAGAACTTGGTCATCCGAAGGACATACCGCCGCAACTTCTTCCAGAACATCACCCTGAACGGAACTGGATGAGATATGTTCAATGCTTTTTAGGATTTTGATGAATGCAGAGCTGCTCATGTCCTTTTTTCTTAATAATGCCTTTAAAGCGGCGCCTTGTTCGGATGATGAACTTATCCATTTAACGACATCTACGTAAGCTTCGACAACCTTGTCGTTAGCCGAACTTTTTTGCGCAAGGGATTGAAGCACAGAACTTTGTGCGGAACTTGACGAAATATGCTTAATAACCTTAGCCATCGCCTCGGCCGATTCATCGTTGATCACACGTAATTCCGTGAGCTGAATTAAGACTTCGCTTTGTTTTGAACTGGACGAAATTTCTTTCGTAGCGCGGATTAAGGATTCTGTCAAAACGCTGTCTTCTTGGAATTTTCCGGCTGAGGATATCAAAATATCGCCTAATTTTGAACTGCTGGATATTTCATTGGCAACGGTCTCGACTGCTTTTTCAAGCTCTTGCGAACTGAGATCGGGATGATTCAATATCGCTTCAAAGTAGATTTTTTTTGCATAGTTGCTATTCACCCAACGGATCTCACGGATGGCCGCCTGTGCCCCTTGTTCTGCGAGAATTTTCTTAATTCGCCCTTGCGCGCCGAGCCCCGTTTCACGAGCTACGTCCTGCAAAATCAACGACAGCCATGCCTGAGCGTCCGAATCAAATTCGTAATCACGTCCTTGTATGGTGTACTTTTTTTCAATTTTTCCGTCGGCTGCTGCAGTCAATGTGATTGAGCGATACGTAAGCCAATCCCGTTCTTTAATCACGATAAATCCGTCGGGCGAAATACTTTTTATGTCCAGATCGTTTGGTGTCATTTCTACCACTCCGCCCGATCTCACCTCCAGGCTTTTTAGCAGCGTATTGGAATAATAGTCAATACCGCCGTTTTCGGTCGAACTATTTTGAAAGCCGATGAGTATGCCGCGGCCTTTTCTGTCATCCTGAATCCCGGCATGGCCATTCCACGATACCTCCGCAGTAATATTTAACAGCGTGGCGCAGATGATTGTCAAATAAAACATGATAGTGCTCCTTATTGCTTACAAAACATTATTCCGCGCTCTTTTGACTTTTGGCAATAAAATAGTATACGATAAATGCCAAGCCGGCCAATATGGCGACAAACCCAAACGAAGCGGGCCCTTCCATAAGTAAAGGAAACATAGAATTGATAAATAGCGCGATACCGATTGCGATCAACACAATACCCCATTTAAGCGATGGCATCGGCTGCATTTCCGTATTCTTCACAAAAAGATATTTGGCGTTTTCGTCTACGACGCCTTTATCAATCAATTTTTGCCGTAATCGGTTATCGCTGAGCGTTTTGATGGTTAAATAGATAATGTAAAATAAGAAAATCGGGATAAGAAATTCCATGTTGTTCATGACGGTTCTCCTTACTTAAGTTGCGTGTTATTTGAATAGACAGATTAAATTATCAATAGTTGCAAAGTGATCGTTCATTACGACCTTAAATGAATAGACCGGTCAACCGGGAAAATGTTGCACTTGCAAGTTAACAATAATTTTTGCAACATTTGTCAAAAGCCCATGTCTAACTCAACATAGGAAAAGGAGACATGGAAGATCGCGCCATCGTTCATAAAATATTATCCGGCGACCTAAATGCTTTTGAAACAATAGTTAATAGCAATCAAAAGCTGGTGGCGCATGTGGTTTTCAAGATGGTACGCCAGGCGGCCGATCGTGAAGAAGTTTGTCAGGATGTGTTTATTAAAGTGTATGAAAATCTAAAATCGTTTCAATTCAACTCAAAGTTGTCCACTTGGATTGCACGTATCGCTTATAATTCCTGTCTCAATTATTTACAAAAGAAAAAACTGCCCTTGTATAATGATGTGCCGACAACTTATGACGAAAACGAACCCATCTCCGCCGGTTTTTCAGAAAATATCTGGGGCAGTTCGCCCGGGCCGGAAGACGCGCTGATGCGGAGGCAAGTTTCGGAATACTTAAAGACAGAGATTGGACAGTTGCCGGTGCAATACCGAACGATCATAACGCTCTATCATCTGGATGAAATGAGTTATCAGGAAATCGGGCAGGTTTTAAATTTGCCCGAAGGTACTGTCAAGAGTTACCTGTTCCGTGCGCGAAAAATGCTGAAAGATAAATTACTTGCAAAGTATCAGGAAGAGGAATTAATATCATGAACCACTTAACGGATGTCGAAATACAGTCCCTTGCGGACCAAGCGTCTGATAACCCGGAGATTCAATCTCATCTTGAATCGTGCCCGATGTGTCGATCACACGTTTTTGCTTACCGTCAACTTTTTTCAGCATTGAAAAAAGACGACGGGGCCGCATTGCCGAATACTTTTGCCCGCATGGTTTTATCGCGAATTGAAGAAAAACAAGAACAGAAAGCCGTTTGGCGTGATTGGATATTGATAGGCATCGCCGGAATTATGGGCGTCGCGATTTCAATATACTATACCGGCTCATCGCTGACCGGGGACGTCGTTACGGATTCTGTAAAAAACCTACTGAACTCCCGCGAGTCGGTCGCGTCATCATTCCGTCAGGTTCAAAACTGGTTTGGCGGCGGTTTATCCTACTTGATCTATGGCGCACTCCTGCTTTTGATTTTCAATTGGCTCGACGAGAAATTGATTAAGTCCAAGAAATTTTCCGGTCAACATTAGTATTTTTAGTGATGAATAAACCCTTGCTCAGACAAATAAGTAATACTGCGAATAGATCTCCCGCAGATTTCGCGGATTTACGCAGAGCTCTTATCAGCGAAAATTTGCGCTATCTGCGGGAAACTTAGCGGTTTCCAACCCTATCCAGAATAAAAGCATATTCGAAAGCAATTTCCCTCAAATAATCATAACGTCCCGATGCGCCGCCGTGTCCCGCGCCCATATTGGTCTTCAGAAGAATTACATTTTGATCGGTTTTCACACAGCGCAATTTAGCCACCCACTTTGCGGGCTCCCAATAAGAAACACGCGGATCATGAAGTCCGGCCGTAGCGAGTATGTTCGGGTAGTCTTTTGCTTCCACCTGTTCGTACGGCGCATATGACTGAATATAGTCGTAATAAGCTTTTTCATTCGGGTTGCCCCATTCCTCGTACTCCGTCACCGTCAAAGGAAGCGTAGCATCCAGCATGGTATTCGCAACATCGACGAAAGGAACTTTTGCAACAACGGCTTTAAAAAGGTCGGGACGCATATTGGTCACCGCTCCCATGAGCAACCCTCCGGCGCTCGCACCCATAATGGCCATTTTATCTTGTGATGTATATTTTTCTTTGGCCAGGTATTCGGCGCATGCGATAAAATCGGTAAATGTGTTTTTCTTTTTTAAAAGCTTCCCGTTTTCATACCATAGCCGGCCAAGTTCCTGCCCGCCCCGGATATGAGCAATGACAAAGATAAATCCGCGATCAAGTAAACTTACGCGCGATGAAGAAAAACCCGGTTCGACCGTAATTCCATATGAACCGTATCCATACAATAACAACGGGCTGTTTCCGTCTTTAACCATTCCCCTTTTATATACCATCGACATCGGAATTTGAGCGCCATCGGTTGCCTCCGCATACAATCTTTCACACCTATACTGCGCCGCGTCATAACCGATAACTTCTTCCTGCTTTTTTAACTCCTGTACGCGGGTATTCATATCATAGTCAATGGTGCTTGGCGGCGTAATCAATGAACTATAGGTAAAGCGCAGGATTGACGTGCCGTATTCCGGATTGCCGTTGGGAGACAAAGTATAAACCGGTTCAGGAAATTCAACATAGTGCTCTGCGTTCATTTGAATATCTCGAACGCGTAAACGCTTAAGCCCCTTCTCACGCTCATAAATCACCAAATAATTTTTGAAGGCGTCGACATCCTCAATTAATACATCTTCCCGGTGAGCAAGAAATTCCAGCCAATGCATTTTATCCGTTGCATCAACCGGCGTTTTCATCAACTTAAAATTCACAGCATGCTCGTTTGTCAAAACGTAGAAATCGGCATCCTGATGTTCTACAAAATATTCTACATGCTCCTCCCGGGGATGAAATAACTTGAAGCCGCCTGACGGCCGATCGGCATCCAAATAACGCACTTCCGTTGAAACTTTGCTGCCGATGTTCATAAAGATATATTTCTCGCTGCGTGACTTGGCAATTTCCAAAAAATACCGCTCGTCATTTTCTTCGTAAATTAATTCATCCTTGGTATGATCACTGCCCAGTTCATGCCGAAACACTCTGTAAGGGCGTGATGCGGCGTCAATAGTATTGTAGAAAAGAGTACGATTGTCATTAGCCCATTCCATGCCGTAATACGTATTTGGAATTTCTTCATGCAAATTTTTTCCAGCGCGCAAATCTTTAATGTGCAGAGTATATTTTTCGGAACCGTTGGTGTCGATGGAATAAGCCAGGAACTGATGGTCGGGGCTAACCTGAAAAACACCCAGTGAAAAATAGTCTTTTCCTTCTCCGAGTTCATTCGCATCCAGTAGAATTTCTTCCGGCGCATTCAACGATCCTTTTTTTCTGCAATAGATTTCATATTGTTTGCCTTTTTCCGTTCGGCGGTAATAAAAATAATCCCCCCATTTTTGCGGAACGGAATCATCCGTTTCTTTGATCCTGGCAACCATTTCCTGATATAATTTCTCCTGTAATATTTCCGTATGCGCCATCGTCTTCGCCGTATACTTATTCTCTTCCTCCAAATACGCTATGACGTCGGGATTATCTTTGTCACGCAGCCAGAAATAATCGTCGGTTCGCGTATCGTTGTGAATTTTAGCGGTTATTCTGTTCTTTTTGGCAATAGGAAAATCTAAGAGCATGGGTTTATTCATTCTATTCTCAGTGTTCAAGACACTATATTCACAATAAATTGTTTTCTTTTACACTACATTTCTTTATCTTTTTTCAGTCTTGCAAAATATGTAAAAAACGCTTCTCATGCGACTGAAATTTATTTGCGCCTCTTTTTTAATGGTCTCTGCCATTTTTTCTTTGGATGAGGTTTTTCCGGCCAATGCAGCGGTCGCTGATTCGAACAATAATAAGGTAAATCAGAAAATCATAAACCCGAAGGCAACTTTCCATTTCGGGTTTACGTATGGAAGAGCCAGTTTTAGTACTCGAACCGGGGTTCTTTCAGCTTTTTCAGCTTCCGGTTATCTGTATCATGTTATATCACAAGCCGATCCGGGCGCAAAATCCGGCCAGCCGATAGTATACTCCGTTTATGTCGAAGGCAACCTTACAAAAAAAATTCTTCTGGGCGTGCATGTATCAAAAACTAGAAATCAGAAAATCACCGGAAGCAATTGGATAGGCGCGTTGGAGGAAAAAAAGCCTGTCCCCGTGGAACGATTTGACGTGGAGGAAACGTATTCCACCGAATTTATTAACGGAACAATCAATTATATCATACTTCCGGTAGACTTCAATCATTCCCGATGGGAAGTAAGTGTCGGCACTGGCATTAGTTATAATAAACTAAA
The DNA here is from genome assembly GCA_008933615.1 of bacterium. Classification (NCBI taxonomy): domain Bacteria; species bacterium. The sequence continues at coordinate 56,242 of WBUR01000008.1, forward strand.
ATTGTCCGGCATGCAGCATTTTGAAAGACGTGAAAGACGGCCTGCCAACTCCGTTCCTCTCGATGACACCTCTGCCTCATATGGAACAAAAGCGAGCGGCTTTGGATATTTATTTGCCGGAAGTATTGATTTTTATTGGTCACGTTTTGTTTCAAACCAATTCAAATTGGAATTTCGACATACGCCTTCTCTGCATGTGCCGGCCCAAACATATACGTACGTGACGACCCGGTCCCGGGTGCGCGTTACCGACTCGCAAACTTTAAAAAAGCATTCCATACGCTATTCCGGGGTGATACTCTCCATTTCTCTGCGCTTTCACATCTGATTTTCAAATTTATTCGACACACTTGCATTGCGAGCCGGTACCTCCCCGATGACGAATGCTATAAAATAAATAAATTCAGCTATGGTTTTATTAACATTTTTCTTATGTTTATTCTAGTTTTTCAGCAAGGCATCATGATATCCGGCAAGGTTTCGCATTCATTATGGTTTTGATTAACATTTTCTCGATTGTTTTTGCCGTGATACGGCTGAATTCGGGAGAAGATCCAATGAATATTGAAAGCTCCGTTTTCAAAGACCGCGGATGGATTCCAAAAAAATACACTTGCGACGGCGAAAATGTTTCTCCACCGCTTTTGTTTAACAGTATCCCGCTAAATGCAGCCAGCCTTGCCTTGATCTGCGATGATCCCGATGCGCCGGCCGGAACATGGGTTCACTGGGTTGTATTTAACTTGCCGCAGAATACGAAAGGCCTGCCTGAAAATATTTTATCCGACACAGCGTTGCCCGGCGGCGCCAAGCAGGGCGTCAACGATTTTCGCAATATCGGTTACGGCGGGCCGTGTCCTCCAAGCGGTAAGCATAGGTATTATTTTAAACTTTACGCCCTGGACTATTTACTAGACCTTGAAGCGGGAGCCACAAAGTGGCAGGTTGTCCAAGCCATGAAAGGTCATATTATTGCTGAAGCAAAACTAATGGGTATGTATCAACGGTAACATTTACTTCTGGCTCCTATCCGTATTGCTCACATACGTCATGCTGAGCCGATCGAAGCATGACTAAGTATCAATAAATCAGCCTTCGACGAGCGCTGACTGTTTTTTATCTTTAATGTGCGTACAGCGGATAAGCACGTTACTTTTTTGCCGGTACTGTTATTTCATATTTTTGTTGTATCTACTTACAGGAGTACACTTCATGGAATCCGGTTCATCACCCGAACTCAATACCTTACAGGAAGAAAATATCAGGCTGCGGCGCGCAGTTGAAGAACTTTCTATTTTGAATGACCTGGCGCGCGTGATCGGCGGCACCATGAATTCTCAGGAAATCATGCAGACGATCATTCACCGCTCACTTCGAGCTGTGCACGCAGAACAGGGTGTTATCACCCTCGTTGACTCCAGCGCCGACCGATCCATGAAGACATTGGTACGAAGCATGGTCAGTTCCAGCGATCACTCAAAATTCCACTTGACCGAAAGTATGCTCGGCTGGATGCATCTCAACAAGAAACCGCTGATGGTTAACGATCCTGCAACGGACGAACGGTTTAGAGGTATTACCTGGGACGCTTCGTTCCGCAATGCCCTAAGCGTTCCGATGACCGTCAAATCAACGCTGATAGGCGTTCTAACTGTGTATAACAAAAAAGAAGGAAAAGCCTTCACCGACGATGAACAGCGCTTGCTCGCTATTATTGCAACCCAATCGGCGCAGGTCGTCGAGAATGCGCGTCTATATGAAAAAGAAAAAGAACTGGTATATATCCAGGAGGAGTTGCGTCTCGCTGCGCAAATTCAATCCGAACTCCTGCCGACCACTTTTCCAAAGATCAAGGGATACCAACTTTCCGGAAAAAGCATCGCCGCGCAATCGGTTGGAGGCGACTACTTTGATTTTATTCAGATGAACGAAAACAAATTGGCGGTTTGTCTCGGCGACGTCTCAGGAAAAGGTTTGCCGGCGGCTATGCTCATGGCCAATCTGCAGGCGACACTGCGCGGACAAACGCTGCTCGCCAATTCCCCCAAGCAATGCATCGAGCGTTCCAACAAACTATTGCACCAAAGCACCGGCGATGAGAAATACGCAACGCTGTTTTACGGAATTCTGGATACGGCCACGCATCAGTTCAGCTACACCAATGCCGGCCACAATCCGCCGCTGATCATTTCCAAGGACGGCTCCATACGACTATTGCGCAAGGGCGGGATCGTAGTCGCCATGATGGAAACTTTTCCATATGATGAGGAAACGGTCAGCTTTCTCCCCGGCGACACGTTGATCATTTATTCGGATGGTATTTCGGAAGCGATGAATGATAAGGAAGAAGAGTTCGGCGAAGAAAGACTGGAAGCGCTTCTGAAGAAAACGCTGCATCGTCCTCCGGATGAAATGATCACTTCGGTTATCGAAGCAGTCAATGCGCATGCAGGAAACATGCCTCAGATGGACGACATGACGCTGGTCGTATTGAAGATGATGGAATAATTTTTTAAACCCGTGAGGTTTAGAAGATACCCATACTCATAACAGCGTAACTGCAAATACCACGTGTCTACCGGCGATGAACTAAACCTCACAGGTTTATATTTTCTTCGCTTGCCAATAAGCAATGCAATCCGTAATTTGCAATCCAGATAGCCGTGACTTCCAATAATTTCATTGTTCTAGCCATGTTCGATTCCTACCTCAAATTATTATTTGAAATTACCTAACGCGGGGATGCGCGCGAAGAATCGTATTATTCCGCGCTGGAAGACCTGATCCATTCATTGGCGAAGCATTTCGATAAAGCCAAAGTTCAAGTCGCTACGCTGCCGAAGAAAACCCTCATTATCACCGTTCTGGGAAAGACCATCGACATCCAATCCGAACTCGATCCGCTTTTTGACGCCGTAGAAAAAAATATTTTGCAGATCGAACAATCAGTATTGGTAGGCGCAAGCTTTAGCTTGCGAGACGCGCGCGCAGCCTAAAGGCTGCGGCTACCATTATTTTTTTGACGCGGCCTTATCCTGACAGACTTTTTATTCGTACGGAAATTTGGCAAATCTATGAAATGAACACGATCCGAAACAGAAAATCCATTCGATTACCTGGTTACGATTATTCAAAACCCGGCGCCTATTTCGTGACGGTATGCGTGAAAGAACATGCGCATTTATTCGGTTCCATCGAAAAAACCGTCATGCGGGAAAACGAATTTGGGGAAATCGTACGGGAATGTTGGAATGATTTGCCCCGTCATTACCCGTCGGTGAAATTGGACACATTCGTCATCATGCCGAATCATATTCATGGAATTATTATCATCGTGAATGATGATCACGGCGGTGGTGACGTAGGGGCAGGTTTCAAACCTGCCCCTACGAAAACCAAAACCAACACACCAAAACGTCACGGTTTGTCCGAAATCATCCGTGCGTTGAAAACGTTTTCCGCCCGCCGTATCAATGAAATGCGAAATTCGCCCGGTATTTCCGTTTGGCAACGTAATTTTTATGAACATATTATCCGGAACGAACATGCGTTAAATCAAATCCGCAAATATATCGAAGCCAATCCTGCGAATTGGCAATTGAACAATGGGAATTCCATTTCCGATGAACTCGCCCACGTCAAAACCTTGTCAACCGTTTAGATGTGATACATGCGAGCAGCGGCCCGGCGTTTGAATGTGATATTCTGAACTTTCCCACAAATAATCCCTTGCACAATTCCGCTAAATGCAGTATATATTCACATATCCAACAGAAAAACAGAGGTCTCCCGTCTATACTTAACCAGAGTTTACTCTTGTTTTAAAAACAACCTGTTTGAAAAGCAGAGTTACGAACTCAAGTAATTCCGACCTAATCAGGTTGATCGGCAAAGAAGTAGATATTCGATCAACTGCATAAGCATAAAATAACATATTATTTTAATTATTCATCTGCAGATCAACTTCTTAACCTAATAAGGAGATGTGTCTGCGTTTATCTACAGGATCGTGATTATGATAGGCCAGAATATTTTACATTACAAAATTCTCGATAAACTCGGCGAGGGTGGAATGGGCGTCGTGTATAAAGCACAGGATACCAAACTCGACCGGCTAGTTGCGTTGAAGTTTCTCCCCCGCTACGTCGCATCCAACGATACAGAACGCGCGCGTTTTCTTCAGGAAGCGAAAGCCGCGGCAACCCTGAATCATCCTAACATCTGCACCATTCATGATATTAGTGAAAATGCCGGAGAGCAATTTATTGTCATGGAATGTGTTGAGGGCGTGACCGTAAAACAGAAATTTTCAGATTCCGCTCTTAAGATCGGTGATGCAATAGGCTATGCAATTCAAATCGGCGAAGCCTTACAGGAAGCACACACAAAAGGTATTGTTCATCGTGATGTGAAATCCGAGAACATCATGGTCAATTCCAAAAATCAAATCAAAGTAATGGATTTCGGATTGGCCAAATTACGTGGCTCGGTCAAACTTACCAAATCCTCCAGTACTACCGGAACGCTTGCCTACATGGCGCCAGAACAGATCCAGGGAGGAGAAATCGACGCACGGGCGGATATTTTTTCGTTTGGTGTTGTCTTGTATGAAATGTTGACTGGGCATACGCCGTTCCGCGGGGAGCATGAAGCCGCGATGATGTATTCGATACTGAATGAAGAACCGCAACCGATACAAAAGTTCCGCGAAGATATTTCCTCTGAACTGCTTCACGTTCTGCATCGCGCACTTGAAAAAGATCCTGAAGAAAGATACCAGACGGTCAAGGATATGACCATCGATCTGCGGCGGCTGAGAAAGGAATCCACTCGCGTTGTTCGCCCATCCGGAAGCGTTCAAATTCGTGAACAATCCGAACCTTCGGTTCCGGAGACGAAGAGCGTACAGTCCATTAAGCCAAAACAAAACCGAATGGTTTTGATAGGCGGTATTGGTGTTGCGGCTGCAGTCACTATTGCGGTGGTATTCTCATTTTTTGGAAAACAAGAAAAAGTTCCGTTCCAGAAGTCGAAATTCACCAGGGTTACGTCCAGCGGCAAGGCAATGGAATCTGCGATTTCTCCTGACGGCCGATATATTTGTTACACAGAAAGAGATTCCGGAAAAGGATCTCTTTGGGTCCGGCAGATCGCAACGTCCAGCAATATTCAGATCGTTGCCCCGCAAACGAAAAACCCGTTCAATCTCACTTTTTCACCGGACGGCAATTTTATTTATTATACCCAATCCTCCGAACAGTCCGTAATACCCATTCTGTATCGAATTCCCGTTCTGGGCGGCACCCCCGTCAAGATCCTTGCAGATGTGCAGTCAAAAGTTTCCCTGTCCCCGGACGGAAAACAATTTACGTTTCATAGGGTCATCAGCAGTACCGGTGATTTTGCCGTGATGATTGCCAATACGGACGGATCCGCAGAAAAACTTCTTGCCGCCCATAGCGGCGTGTCGTGGTTCAATGGCAGCCCTTCGTGGTCCCCGGATGGAGCCACCATCGCGAGCGGATTGGGAACGTGGAAGGACGGCATGCATTCGGAATTACTTGTCGTGGACGTACTGACGGGAAAAGAAAAACGCATAACGGAAAAAACCTGGTCGTCCGTTGCCAGCGTGGAGTGGCTCTCGTCCGGAGCAGGTATGATCGTGCGCGGGGCGGAACGCGGTTCGGACCGGTCGCAGATCTACTACGTTTCGCATTCTTCCGGAGAAGTTTTCAGGATCACCAACGATGCAAACCAATACAACTCCTCCAGCGTGACGACCGACGGAAAGAGTCTATGTATCACGCAGAGTGAAATCGATTTTCAGCTTCATTATATTAGAAATGGAAATGCTTCTAATTCTTCTAAGATCAGCAGCCAAAAGGATGACGGATTAAGCGGCCTGACGATCGGAAAAAAGGGCGAAATATATTACGGTTCGTCCTATGGCGGGCAATACGATATCTGGACGGTGGATAGTTCCGGCAAGAAGCAGAGGCAAATAACCACCGATCCGGCCGTTGATATCGTTTCCTCCGTTACGCCCGATGGAAAATACATTTTGTTTTCTTCGTATGAAACGACGGACACGCCCAGTATATGGCGCATCGGTGTTGATGGCAGCGGCCGCAAGCAGCTGACATCAGGGAGCGAGGATTACTCTCCGATCATGGACCCGAGCGGTAAACACATTGTGATAGCATCCTGGATTCTGGGCCCGATGAGAATCATGACGATACCGGCCGACGGAGGAGAACGCGTTGACCTTTCGAAGATCGACGGTTTATCCCCCACTCTGTCTCCGGACGGATCTTTGGTGTATTTTCTACATCGTGCTAACGACAGTCCGACGGGCTCCGTTTACAGCGTTCCTGTTGAAGGAGGAAGCGCGAATAAAATATTCGATCTCCCACGGAACGCAGCCGATTTTGTCCGATGCAGGCCGGGCCGACAGGAGTTGAGCTACATCCTTGAAGATGGCGGCGTAGACAATATCTGGACATGCGCCTTAGACGGTTCTTCAGCAAAACCCTATACAAATTTTAAGGAAAATGTGATTGCTAATTTCGAATGGATGCCGGATGGTAATTCTCTGGTTGCCTCTCGCGGCAAGGTTTCAAGAGACGTGATATTGATCACAGAAGAAAAATAATTGATCCGATTTATTCATTGAATACGTGTTAAGGTTTCGGAGGACTGATGATAGGACAGACAATTTCTAATTATAAGATTCTCGACAAGCTCGGCGAAGGCGGTATGGGTATCGTGTATAAAGCGCACGATACCAAGCTTGACCGCGAGGTTGCATTGAAATTTCTCCCCCACTACGTTGCCTCCAGCGATACGGAGCGCGCGCGTTTCCTTCAGGAGGCCAAAGCCGCGGCTACGCTAAATCATCCGAATGTGTGCGTGATCTATGACATTCAGGAAGCCGATGATCAACAATTTATCGTGATGGAATATGTGGACGGCATGACGGTGAAACAAAAATTTTCCGAATCGCCATTGAAAATCAGCGATGCGATAAGTTATGCTGTTCAAATCGGCGAAGCTTTACAGGAAGCGCATGCAAAAGGCATCGTTCACCGCGACGTGAAATCCGAGAACATCATGATCAATTCTAAGAACCAGATCAAAGTGATGGATTTTGGGTTGGCCAAACTACGCGGCTCTGTGAAACTCACTAAATCATCAAGCACGACAGGAACTCTCGCTTACATGGCGCCGGAACAGATTCAGGGACAGGAGATCGACGCACGGGCGGATATTTTTTCGTTTGGAGTTGTGTTGTATGAAATGCTGACAGGCAATACGCCGTTCCGTGGTGAACATGAAGCCGCGATGATGTATTCCATTCTGAATGAAGAACCACAGCCGATACAGAAATTCCGTGAAGACATTTCCTCTGAACTGCTGCACGTTCTGCATCGCGCGCTTGAAAAAGATCCTGAAGAAAGATACCAGACCGTCAAGGATATGACGATCGATCTGCGACGAATGAAAAAGGAGTCGACGAGAGTGATGCGTACTCAGGACTTCGGTTCATCTGAAAAAAGCGGGTCAAAAATAAATTCAAAGCCGATGGAATCGGCATTACCGATGTGGTTTTCAAAAAAATATATTACCGGCGCCGGTATTCTTCTTCTTATCGCATTAACTTTCGTTTTCAGAGAGTATTTTTTTTCAGGTTCGACGGCCAAGAACGAAAAGAAGACCATGGTCGTGCTTCCGTTTGAAAACCTGGGGCCGAGTGACAAAGACTATTTCGTTGACGGCATGACCGATGAGATCACAAGTCGGTTATCCGGTGTGTCCGGGCTTGGGGTTATTGCCAGAACGAGCGCCATGCAATATAAAGGCACATCAAAAACGTTCAAACAGATCGGCGAAGAGTTGGGCGTCAATTTCATTTTGCAGGGAACGGTTCGCTGGGAGACGCTGAACGGCGAAACGCATGTTCGTGTAAACCCCACGGTCATTAAAGTTGAAGACGGGACGCAGGCTTGGTCGCAGTCAATGGAGTCGGTTCTCTCGAGCGCTTTCAAACTACAATCCGATATCGCCAGCAAGGTTGCGTCTGCCCTGAACGTTGCATTATTAAAATCCGAGAAACAGACACTCGAAACGGCCTTGACACATAATTCAGAAGCTTATGACTATTATCTTAAAGCCGTCCAGTATTCTGAACGAAGTAATTCCTTAAATGATATGGAAATCGGTATTCAGCTCTTGAACCGCGCCATTCAGCTTGATCCCTCCTTCGCAGCGGCCTATGCTAAACTTTCTTATGTACATTCAAACATTTACTGGTTCTATTACGACCGATCGGAAAGCCGCGTTGAGGAATCCAGGATAGCCGCAGAAAGAGCCATTCAGCTCGCCCCGCAACTTTCAGAAACCCGCGCAGCTATGGCATGGTATTATTACCACGGGAAACTCGACTATGAGAACGCGCTGGAACAGTTCTCACTTGCCTTGAAGTACCGCCCTAATAATCCGGATGTAGACTACGGTGTTGCGGCCGTTCTCCGCCGTCAGGGAAAAATGAAAGAGTCCGTTGAAGCCTTCAAACGATCTATCGCCGGCAACCCGCGCGTAGCGGAAATCGTTCGTCAGTTAGGTGAAACGTTGACGCTGACACGTGATTACGAGGAAGCGGATACCTATTACAGCAAGGCGATTCTGCTTTCTCCGGATAATATCGACGTCTATTATGAAAAAGCCAAGAGCCTGCTTTTGTGGAAATCTGATTTGGCCGGCGCGCGAAAGATCGTTGAAGACGGAAAACATTTGGGAAAAGTTGGAGGAGAAACGGATTATCTTAATTACCTGAAGTTTCTTATCGAATTATCGCAAGGCAACTTCAATGACGCAGAAGACGCGTTGAAACCGATGTCGTCATCCGGGGGTCTCAGCGATCAATTTCAGTTTTATCCGACATCCTTACTTCGCGCGCAGCTGGAAACTTTGCGCGGTAATAAACAAATCGCGGCGGTATGGTTTGACAGCGCCAGGATCTTCATTGAACAGCACCTGAAAACTAATCCGTACGATGAGCGCGGCTTTAGTTCGCTCGGTATAGCGCTTGCCGGATTGAGTCAAAAGGAAAACGCTATCCGTGCCGGCCTGCGAGGAGTTGAATTACTCCCGATAGAAAAGGAAGCCTGGCGAGGGGCTTTCCGCATTTACGATCTTGCCAAAATCTATGCGCTGACGGGTGAGCAGGATAAAGCCGTGAACGAACTTGAGCGACTACTGTCCATTCCGTCTGAAACATCCACAATTTGGCTAAAAGCAGACCCGGCCTTTGTCTCGCTTCGCGGGAATAAAAGGTTTCAGAAATTAGTTAGCGGGAAGTTGTAGAGATTTGAAGTTATGCTGAGTAAGTATTTTAAGTATCCATTATACGTATAGTCTGCAACCTCACCCTGTCTCCCTCTCCTTTGAAAGGAGAGGGACGGGGTGAGGTTAAGGAGCAAATGAGATGATCGGACAAACCATCTCACATTATAAGATCATAGAAAAACTCGGCGAAGGCGGGATGGGTATCGTGTATAAAGCGCATGACACACAACTGGATCGCTTTGTTGCGCTGAAATTTCTCCCGCATTATCTCAATTCCGATCCTGTTGAAAAAGAACGGTTCTATCACGAAGCCCGCGCTACCTCCGCCCTCAATCACCCGAACATTACGACGATTTACGAAATCGCGGAACATGACGGGCAATTGTACATTGCATTGGAATTCGTTGAGGGATCGACGCTGAAACAACTGGTCAAACATGAAATTCCATCAAACAAAACCATTCTGGACATTGCGATCCAAGCCTGCGACGGCATATCGACCGCCCATGAAAAAAGCATCGTACACCGCGATATCAAATCCGACAACATCATGGTCACGCCCAAAGGCCAGGTCAAAGTCATGGATTTCGGTTTAGCGAAAGTGAAGGGTGCGGTAAAATTAACCAATGCCGGATCCACGGTCGGCACGGCGGCGTATATGTCTCCTGAACAGGCGCTCGCCGTAGACGTGGACAACCGTTCCGATATTTTTTCTTTCGGCGTCGTACTGTATGAACTGCTCACGGCCCACCTACCCTTTCGTGGGGAGCATCAGGCCGCAATAACTTATTCACTGATTCATGAAGCACCTCAGCCTTTAGCGCGTTTTAATCAATCTGTTTCACCGGAGATGGAGCGTATCGTTTTGAAAGCGCTTGAAAAAGATAAGACAGAGCGTTACCAGCATATTGAAGACATGCAGGCCGATCTTCGTAAAGAAATGAAGAACATGGAATATGCACGAACAGGATACGTCAAAGCGGTTGCCGCCTTGCCGGTTGTGAATGCCGATAAGAATCGGAAAGTGCTGAAATATGCGATCCCCGCCGTCGTTGCGGTCATTATCATCGCGGCTTTTGTTTTTAATCCCTTCAGCGTGCAGATCAATACGCAGAAAACCCAGGCCTCAGAAAAGAACTCACTAGCTGTTATGTATTTCCAAAACATTGCGGACCCTGAAGACAAACATCATACCGGTGACATGCTGGCCGATCTTTTGATTACTTCTCTTTCTCAGACCAAAGACCTCGAGGTTGTCAGCCGGGAACGATTATACGATATTCAAAAAGAATTTAAGGCCGACTCAAGAATCATTGCACCGGACATGGCAACCAAAGTGGCGCAGCGCGCCGGCGTGACCACGATGCTTCTCGGATCCATTCTGCAGCACGAGCCCACTCTCGCTGTAACCGCGCGAATTATTGATGTTCAAAGCGGAAAGATCCTCAGTTCCGTTCGCGTGATCGGATATTCGTCGAAACAAATTTTTGCGCTGGTCGATACGCTCGCTTTACTCATAAGAAACGACCTCCGCATCGCCGATGCTTCGCCCGATGAAAAAAAATCGGTAACAACGGTTACTACAAATTCCATTGAGGCCTACCGGTCGTACATCGAGGGCGTTGATCTCAACGGGAAATTTCTTAATGAAGAAGCGTATGTTGCCTATAAAAAGGCGATAGAACTCGACACCAATTTTGCAATGGCGTATTATGCGCTGGCAACTGCCAGAGGAAATGTAAGCAGCATGGAACGCAGCGCGTCTTTGCAAAAAGCATACGCTCTCAGCGGCAGACTCCCGGAACGCGAACGTCTGATCATTCAGAACACCTATGTCAGTGATATTGAAAATAACCCTGCAAAAGCGGCTGTTTTGATGGAAGAATATATTCAGAAATTCCCGCATGAGAAAGGCGCCTATCTTGAACTTGGAGCATATTATGGACGCACCGGAGAATTGGAAAAAATGGGATTAACCTACCTTAAGGGAATTCAGGTCGACTCCCTCGATAAGAATTTGTGGAATATCCTTGGTTATCACCAGGCCGGCGTAAATAACAAAAGCAAAGCTTTGGCCGCGATGGAACGCTATATGAGATTGGCGCCAGCGGAGCCCAATCCCTATGACAGCAAAGGCGATATTTATTTTATTTTGGGAGAAACAGACTCGGCGCTGGTTTGGTGGAAAACAGCTCTAAAATTCCGCACGGATTTTATGAGTAGTTGGAAAATCGGCGCACAGTATCTCTTACGCGACGATTATGCCCATGCAGAAAAATATCTGCTTCAATATGCCTCGGCGCGAGGAGAAGATCACAAACTATATGTTGACGCCGTTCCACCGCAGATTGCCATGCGTCAGGGAAAAATGAATTTAGCTATTCGACAAATTCTCGAGTTGCTGCCCAGGCACGCTAAGCAAAACCCCCCCGATCTGATATTTTATGATTATGCAGACCTGATCTCCCTTTACGATGAAATAGGAGACTTTGACGCCGCAGAAAAGTATGCACGAATGAATGCATTGGAGTTACAGAAGGACCCGGCGTATCCTGTAGCCGGCGCAGATCTATTAGCGTACGTCTTTCACAGAAACGGCAAACAAAATTTGTCTGCAGAACTGATGCGCGGTCTTCGAAACAACTACGATAGGATGGCGCCTGAAGATAAGGCAAATGTCGATTATACGGACGGCGTACTTGCTTTTGAAAAAGGAGATTATGATGCGGCCCTGAAACATTTTCAAAATGCAACGGCACGCGCCTTTCCGAATCATGCCCCCCAATATCACATGGCTTTGAGTCTTTTAAAGTCCGGACAAACGGGGGATGCTATAAAGGAGTTTCATCTTCTTACATGGCGTTCCCAAATGGGTAACATGTTTTTTGACCTCGATTATCTTCCCTTTTGGAATTACGGGAGTGTTTTTTCCGTCAAAGCTCATTACTGGCTTGGTGTTGCTTATGAGCAACAAGGCGAAAAACAAAAAGCAATCTCAGAATACGAAAAATTTCTTCAGATATGGAAAGATGCCGATTTCAAATCGAAAGAACTGGAGGATGCAAAGATAAGGTTAGCAAAACTTAAAGGAGTTACGGCCCCATGATCGGTAAGACGATTCTTCAATACGAAATCCTCGAACAGCTTGGTGAAGGCGGCATGGGCGTCGTTTACAAAGCCAAAGACACCAAGCTTGATCGCCTGGTCGCGCTGAAATTCCTACCGGCCAACGTTTCCTCTACGGATGCCGACCGCCAGCGATTCATGCAGGAAGCCAAATCCGCCGCAACGCTGAGCCATCCGAATATTTGTACCGTCTACGATGTGCAGGAATTTGACGGACAACTTTTTATTGCGATGGAATATATCGAAGGAGAAACACTTCGCGACAGAAAAAATAATATCTCATTTAAACAATCTATTGATATCGGTATTCAGGTAGCAGAAGCTCTTGCCGCCGCGCATGAGAAAGGGATTATACACCGTGATATCAAACCCGAAAATGTAATGCTCCGCAAGGACGGCCGCGCGCAGATCATGGATTTCGGGCTGGCGAAACAGCAAGGCGCTTCGCGGCTGACGAAACAGGGCAGCACCGTCGGTACGATCGGCTACATGTCGCCGGAACAGGTGCAGGGATTTAATGTGGATCACCGCACGGATATTTTTTCCTTTGGCGTATTGTTGTATGAACTTGTGTCCGGACAGTCGCCCTTCAAAGGTATGCACGAGACCGCAATCATTTATGAGATCGTTAATGTGGACGCGGAACCCGTTTCCATTATCAAACCCGATCTACCGACCGACCTCGACGCGATACTGCTTGAGTGTCTCGCCAAAGATCCAGACGAACGTTACCAGTCTGCCAAAGAAATCGTCAAAGACCTGCGAAAGTTAAAAAGGGAATCCAGCAAACAAACCGCCAGCCGTGTTCTTGCCGTACGTCAAAGCCAGATTAATTCCGGCATCCGCCCGCAGACGGCCGTATTCGAAACCGTGCATGAGAAAAAGCCTTTTTCATTCAATATCTGGATGCTCGTTTCCGCGCTGTCCATTCTGTCGTTGTTGGTTCTGCTAACAACCTATTTTCTTTTTGTAAAAACGGAACCCGAATTAATGAGATTATCCTTTGAATCTCCTGCAGGTGAATTTTTTAATTCTTCCGTTGGAGGTCATATGGAAATTTCTCCTGACGGAAAAGCAATCGCTTTCGTAGCTTCCGATTCGCTGGGTAGAGATCATTTATGGGTTCGTCCGATATTCTCATCTATGCCGGTTCTCTTGCAAGGAACAGAAAATGCATATTATCCGTTCTGGTCATGGGATAGTAAAATGATCGCCTATTTTGCTGAAGGCAAACTCAAAAAAATTGACGCCGGAGGTGGCCCTTCCTTCACTATTTGTGAGGCTGGAAGCGGAAGGGGTGGCGCATGGAACCGAGACGGTATAATTGTATTTGCGCCCGTCAGCGGCGGACCACTGCACCAGGTTCCATCGGCCGGAGGAACGTCCAGGCAATTAACTTTTTTGGATTCTACAGAATTCGAGGTAAATCACCGCTGGCCCTGTTTTTTGCCCGACCAAGATCATTTTTTCTATTCTGTTCAAACCACCAAGGCTTCACTTGCTGAGGACGCGGAACATATTCGGATCGGCTCATTAAGTGACGCTCAAAACAAGATCATCATCCGCGCATCAAGCAACACAGCTTACAATCATGGTTGGGTTATGTACTACAAACAAAACTCACTGTTGGCTCAACGGTTCAGTGAGGGATCATTGGAATTGAAAGGAGAGCCGATACCGATTCTCGAAAACCTTTTGTACGCTCAGGTTCGAAGCAAAGCGGCGTTTTCGCTATCGCAAAATAATCGTCTGGTTTTTCTTGGAACTTCAAGTGCCGACAATGAAATGGTCGTATATGGCTATAACGGCGTCATCCAGCATATTATCAAATCTAAAGTTGCAGATATAACCGCAGCATTCTCCTATGATGGAAACTATATAGCTACCGATGCATCCGAAACCGGAGGTAAAAACTCGGACCTTTGGATTCATGATATCCAACGTAACAGCGACACACGGTTAACTTTTGACAAAGCGGATGAAATAGTGCCGCAGTGGACCCCCGACGGCAGCAAGATCTATTTTAGTTCAAACCGAACCGGCGTGTATTCTGTGTATGAAAAGAACAGCAACGGAACCGGAGATGAAAAATTAGTTTACGGGTCATCCGCCCCCGCCTACATTACGGATGTCTCCTCCGACGGAAAAAAATTAATGCTCTCGCTCAATACACAAGGCGCTCAAAAATGGGATCTCGGCTCGTATGACCTTGCTGAAAATAAATTCACGTCGCTGCTGACTTCTGAATTCAGTGAATGGCTTGGAAAATTCTCACCCGACGGAAAATGGTATGCCTATCAATCCAACGAAACGGGAAAATACGAAATATATATTCGGCCGACGGACGGATCGCCCAGCAAATGGCAAGTCTCCACCAATGGGGGCACAGGGCCGACCTGGTTGAGCAGCGGGAAAGAAATTATTTTCAGTCTCAATGATCAGCAAATTATTTCAGTTCCGGTCTCTGCCGCAGGTAATCAGATCGTCATCGGCCAGTCTAAATTGCTTCTGAAACTCGATACCGGGTTTCAGACGGGCGTGCTGAATATATCCAGAGACGGGAAAAAGATATTGGTTCGTCGCTCGTTAAATATCCAAGCCCTAAAAAGCGCCTCGCTTATTTTTAATTGGCAGAATTTAGTGGAGAAAAAATAGCAGAGTATTGAACACTAATCATTGATCAATGTTAGTATGCACCGATACCGGAAATATTAATAACTACCATAAAGGATAAAGCAATGGAACTCAATAGCAAAAAACTTGAACGAACGTCACGTATTGTTCACTATTCTATTTCAACAATACTTGCATTATTTCTCATCCTCCTCTCCAACCGAATTATTGCTGATTTGGATACTGCGGCAACGAGGCCGGAGATCGGACACTTTGAGGATCACACAAAACTGGCGGATCTTAATAATAAAATCAGTGAAATCAATATCGATATTGAAAATTTAAACGCTAAGAAAAGTACGATTGAGCATACCATAGCGGCCGCAAGAGAAAATTACACGAACGAAAAGCAGTCGTTCGATAATTGGGTCCAAACCAGAAAAACGTTGGGCTCTCCGGACAAAGACCAGGAAGTAGTAAAAAGAGCAAAAAAACTGGACGAATTTTATAAGGTCGAAGAAGATTGGCGTGCACAGCTTAATGTAAGACAGCTGGAAATTGACGCCAAATTAAAACAACAAGAGGAAATCCAGAACCTGATTTTTCAAGAAACTCAGGCGGCTGAAAAAGAATACTATAAGGAACTTAAAAAATACGACCTTAAAGTTTTTCTGATCAGGCTGCTTTTTGTTGGCCCTATTTTAGCTTTGGGCATTTTCTTTTTTGTCCGCTTTAGGCGGCATAAATATTCGCCGTTATTTTTTGGGTTTACTCTATTTTCCTTATATGCTTTTTTCTTCGGACTGGTTCCCTATTTGCCAAGTTATGGCGGTTACGTCCGCTATGCCGTTGGGGTCATACTGTCAATAGGCATCGGATACTACGCCATTAAAACTATTCGGCAATTTATTGAACAGAAACAGGCAGAGCTAAAGGTTTCGACTGAAGAAAGAGCGAAGAATGTGCAAACCGACATAGCTGAAAAGGCATTGGAAAATCATTTCTGCCCTTCCTGCGGCAAGGACTTTTTAATTAAAAAATGGGAATTCCCTTTTAAGAATGTTGACAACGACTCTTACAAACTTGTAACCGATTTTTGCAGACATTGCGGGCTTGTCCTATTTTCAAACTGCAGTGCGTGCGGAAATAAGAACTTTGCACATTTACCTTTTTGTTCCTCGTGCGGAGCAAAAACAACCGGAAGCAAATTAGCGGTAAGTGAAGCCCGGGGCAAAAAAAAGTAATCAGTAATACCTTGATTCAAAAAACAAATCGAGACCGGCGTTTGCGCTATCTATAAGAATAGACTTGTGCTCGACAACCGATTTCTCAATACAAAATTCTCAATAACTCCCGCTTGCAGCGGGACAGGACGGCGATGGCGGACCCGTTGACCGAAGCATCATAACACAAAGGACATGTAGCCCATGATTGGAAGCACTATCTCTCATTATAAAATTCTTGAAAAACTCGGTGAAGGCGGAATGGGCATCGTTTATAAAGCGCAGGATATGAAATTGGACCGCACGGTCGCATTGAAGTTCCTGTCGGACCACCTTAACGCGAATGAGGCCGAGCAGGCCAGATTTCTGCAGGAAGCTAAAGCGGCAGCAACGCTGAATCATCCGAATGTTTGCGTGATCTATGCCGTTGAAGATATAGAAAAAAAACGTTTCATCGCGATGGAATTTGTCGAAGGATCCGATCTCAAAGCCAAGATCAAATCCGGCCGTTTGAGCATCGAGCAGGGCTGCGAGTACGGCGTCGCTATTGCGGATGGCCTGCGCGCGGCCCATGAACGCGGGATCGTTCACAGGGATATCAAAGCGGATAATATCATGATCACGCCCAATGGACAAGTAAAGATCATGGATTTCGGGCTTGCTAAACTGAAAGGGAGCACGCTCACGAAAACAGGAACGACCGTCGGAACGATCGCGTACATGTCGCCGGAACAATTCCAGCGCGATGAAATCAACGCCCAGACCGATCTTTGGTCGCTCGGAGTCCTGCTGTACGAAATGTTCTCCGGGCAATTGCCGTTTCGCGGCGAACATGAGGCGGCCATCATGTATGAAGTTCTCAATGTAGATCCTCAGCCGGTGCAGCGGATCCGCGAAGATGTCCCGGAACATATTCAAGACTTACTCTCAGAGCTGCTGCAAAAAGACCGCAAGAACAGAGTCGCTTCGGCCAAAGAAGTTGCCGACCGTCTGAAAAAGACTCCCTCCGAAACAGCGGCTAACCATCTGGAAAAATCCGTCGCCGTGCTTTATTTTGAAAATATGAGTTCGGAAAAGGAGAGCGACTATTTCTGCGCCGGCATTACGGAAGACATTATTACCGACCTGTCAAAAATCAAACAGTTGAAGGTCATATCCCGAACGGATGTGCTTCCATTTCGAAATAAGGAAGTGAATACGCGCCAGGTCGGAGATGCGCTCGGGGTTAATTACGTTTTGGAAGGCAGCGTCCGCAAGGCCGGCAGCAAGATCCGGATCACGGCGCAGTTGATCAATGTCCGAAACGGCTTTCACGTTTGGGCCGACCGTTTTGACCGGCTCGTCGAAGATATTTTCGATCTGCAAAATGAAGTCTCCCAAAAAATCGCCGAAGCATTAAAAGTTTCATTTACGGATTCGGAAAAACAACCGCACGCGCTAAAACCTACCGAAGATCTGCGCGCGTACGATTTTTACATGCGCGGCAGGGAGTATTTGAATACCCGCGGTAAAAAAATGAATGAACAGGCTATCCAGATGTTCGAACACGCCCTGTCTCTCGATGCCAATTTTGCCTTGGCCTATGCGGCGTTGGCGGAGGCGTGCGCCAATATGTATCTGTGGTATGACGGCGATCCGCAATGGCTCGGAAAGACGATAACGATGAATCAAAAAGCGCTGAGCCTTCAACCTGATTTGCAGGAAGCGCAATTCGGAATAGCCATGGTGTATCTTTATCAGAAACGATTTACCGAAGCGAAAAAAACTCTCGAGCGCATCATTCAAAACAAACCCGATTCCTATGACGCCGTACGGTGGATGGGAATTATTTCCGATATCACCGGCCAGTATGAAGCGGCGGTACAATTTTATGAAGAAGCAGCTAAGATTAAGCCTTACAGCGAGGAACCCTGGATGCATCTGGATATGACTTTCCGGCGTATGGGAAATGAACAGGCGTCAAATGATGCGGCAAGAAAAATCATTGAGATCGGCGCACGAAAATTTCAGGTCAACCCGGATGACGTGTTGACATTAAGCCGCATGGCAATCCCGTACGCGCGTTTCGGGGATAAAGAAAAAGCGCTTGCGGCCATTCAACGCGTGATGGAGATCGCAACCAATGACGGACTGGCTCTTTATAATTGCGCGTGTACGTACACGGGACTGGACATGAAAACCGAAACGCTCAGCGCCTTGCGCAGATCTCTGCAGATCGGCGGAAACGTCGTCAGGGATTGGGTCAAGACAGATCCTTATTTCGATTCGCTGCGCGGCGATCCGGACTTTGAAACGTTATTAGCGGAATTTGCTTAACAAACACATGTGATGATCAACCAAACTCTTTCTCATTACAAATTCTCAAAAAACTCTGCGAAGGCGGACTCGTGCGCCGTAGCATCATAATACAAAGGGTATATAAGCCATGATTGGAAGCACTATCTCTCATTATCAAATCCTTGAAAAACTAGGCGAAGGCGGAATGGGTGTCGTCTATAAGGCGCAGGACACCAAACTGGATCGATTCGTGGCACTGAAGTTTTTGCCGCAGCGCCTGGCCGGTTCGGAACAGGACCGGGCGCGGTTCATACAGGAAGCTAAAGCGACAGCGGCTTTAAATCATCCGAACATCCTTTCCATCTATGAGATCGATGATCGGGATGAGAGCGCATTTATCGTACTTGAATATATTGACGGCCAAACTCTAAAGGATTACCTCGCTGCCTTGAACACGGGCTCCGGCGTTCCGATGAAGCAGGCGATAGAATGGATAAAAGAGATCGCCCAAGGACTGAAAATTGCACATGACAAAAGTATCATACATCGGGACATCAAATCAGAGAACATTATGCTGACCAAATCGGGCCAGTTGAAGATCATGGATTTTGGGCTGGCAAAATTCAGAAACCACGGCACCGTAACCAAAGACGGTTCATCACTGGGCACTCTGTCATACATGTCGCCGGAACAAGCACAGGGACTAAAAGCGGATAACCGCTCCGATCTGTGGTCCCTGGGCATTCTCTTTTTTGAGTTGCTTACGGGCGATCTTCCGTTCAAGTCCGAACATGAAGCGGGATTGATGTACCTCGTGGTCAACCAGGATCCGCCCATGCCGAGCCAACTCGACCGGCGCCTCCCTGCATCGATCGACGCGGTTATCATGAAAATGCTTGAGAAAGACAGGGAAAAACGTTTCCAAAGCGTCGATGATTTCCTCGAAGCATTATTCTCTCTCAGCGCCAGTTTAGAATCAAAACAAGATACATCAAAAAAAATGGCGATCGCAGTTCTCCCTTTCACAACGATCGGAGGAGATAAAGAAAATGAATATTTCGGCGACGGGCTGACGGATGAACTGATCGTCAGTCTCTCGCAGCTGAAAAATTTTGACGTGATTTCTCGGACCAATTCCATGCAGTACAAGAGCACAGCCAAGGATATTAAGACCATCGGAAGAGAACTTGGAATCCGGTATTTGCTGGAAGGGAGCGTGCGTAAATTCCAAGATAATTTACGGATCACCGTGCAGTTCATCGATGTTGAAAATGGACGACAGCTTTGGGCTGAATCGTTCAAAGGTAAAATGGAAGACGTGTTTGACATTCAGGAAAAAGTTTCGAAGCAGGTTGTAGATGCGCTGATGATCAAACTCTCCCCCAACGAAAAGGTCATCCTGACCAAACGGTCGACCGTCAATGCCGAAGCATTCGACTGTTATCTGCGCGCGCGCGAATTTCTGTACCGCAGAACAAAAAGCAGTTTGCAGTTTGCCATCCACCTGTTCCAGAAAGCCATTGAACTTGATACGCGGTATGCCGCCGCCTATGCGGGGCTTGGAGAATCGTACGCGACTCTTCACTATGATTATGATACAAAAGAGATATGGGTGGATAAAGCGATCGAATCGAGCTTGAAAGCGTTGATGTATGACTCTACCGTTGCCGAAGCGTATGCAGCGCTGGCCATGGCGTATTTCAGCAAGAAATCTATCCAGGAAGCTGAGACGGCGGCACGAAAGGCGATCGAACTCGGGCCGAACATCTTCACGGGTTATTGGGTCCTTGCCAGAATCTGTCATGTGATGAGCCGCGATACTGAGACCGTAGAACTTCTGAAAAAAACAATTGAACTCAATCCGGATTTTCATACGGCATACGGCGAGCTACGGATGGCCTATGAACGTCTCGGCGATAAAGAAAAAATGACCTCCATCATCAACACGATGTTGGAGTTGTTCCCGGTCTATCTTTCGAAACATCCTGATGACGCGCGATCCCATATTCATTACGCTACCCAACTTGCCGTGGTTGGGAGAACACGAGAGGCTCTGGAACAAACCGCGAAAGCCATCGAATTGAGTCCCGACGATCCTTTGATGTTCTATAATGCGGCATGTGCTTATTCACGATTAGGTCAAAAAGATGCTGCGGTGGATGCTTTGAAAAAATCGATCGTTGCAGGACTGGAAGACTATGAATGGATCAAAACCGACCCTGATTTTGATGCAATACGCGATGAGCCGGGTTATGTCGAGCTAATGAAAGGAAAATAGACGAATGATTGGACAAACAGTTTCTCATTATCAAATCCTCGAAAAACTCGGCGAGGGCGGGATGGGCGTCGTGTATAAAGCCCAGGATACCACACTGGACAGGATCGTTGCGCTAAAATTTCTCCCCCACTATCTCAATTCCAACGATGAGGAACGTGCGCGTTTTCTGCAGGAAGCCAAAGCCGCATCCGCTCTCAATCATCCGAATGTGTGCACGATCTATGGTATCGAAGAGCACGAAGGCCAGCAATTTATCGAAATGGAATACGTCAACGGCGTGACGATGAAACATAAATTCACCGAATCGCCTCTGAAAATCAGTGATACGATCACCTATGCGCTTCAAATCGGCGAAGCCTTACAGGAAGCTCATGCCAATGGTATCGTGCACCGCGATGTAAAATCCGAAAATATCATGGTCAATTCCAAGAACCAGATCAAAGTGATGGATTTTGGTTTGGCCAAACTTCGCGGCTCCATAAAATTAACAAAATCATCGAGTACGACCGGCACGCTCGCCTACATGGCACCGGAACAAATTCAAGGCCAGCAGGTGGATGCAAGGGCGGATATATTTTCATTTGGTGTTGTGCTCTATGAAATGCTCACCGGACATACACCGTTTCGAGGCGAACACGAAGCGGCAATGATCTATTCGATCGTGAATGAAGAGCCGCAGCCGATTCAGAAATTTCGTGAGGACATAACCAGCGAACTGATGCACGTTTTGAATCGAGCATTGGAAAAAGATCCGGAGGAGCGGTATCAGACGGTAAAAGACATGACGATCGATCTGCGTCGCTTGAAGAAAGAATCGACACGCGTTAGCCGCAGTGTGATCATGGAGACGCCCGGTGAATACAAAAATGCCTCCACTACATCAACTGAGTTTCTTCGGCCTAAGAAAAAATTATGGATAGGCATCAGCGCGACTCTTGTAGTAATGATCCTGCTTGTCAGCATTTGGTTTTTCAGAAAATCGACCGAATTGAACCCCGACATGACTTTTCGTGTTTTGCAAATTCCTTTCACTCAGATCAGCTACCCGGGCATATCCTCAGATGGTAAATGGATTGCATTTCCGGGCGCCGACGCCAACAGCCGATGGGATGTCTATTTCATGAATTCGTCCGGAGGAGAACCGAGGCGCATCACATCCGATTCCGCTTTGTTTACAAACCGCGCCGAAATTTCACCCGACGGAAGTCAGATTGTATACGACCGCGTCAATGACTTTACCCGGTTTTCACCAGAGATTTGCATTGTTCCTTCTCTCGGAGGAATCAGTACGGCCATTGTTAAAGATGGCTTTTCGCCCTTGTGGAGACCGGATGGAGAGCGTATCGGATATATAAGCGCAAGAAACTCAGAATTCTGGTCGGTGAAAATTGACGGAAGTGATAAGCGATGCGAATTCATCGACTCACTCTCACAAGTTCAGGGATCACTCACTCGTGTATCGTTCGCCTGGTCGCCGGATGGCAGATCCATTGCTTGGTTGACCAACTTCGCCGGATTCTATCAGGAAATATTTGTTTGGGACTTGACATCGCACCAATCACGACAACTCACTTTCGATAAAAACAATATCGACGAAGTTGCATGGACACAAAATGATCAAATCATTTTTTCTTCCAACAAGGGCGGCAATACTAACCTTTGGATCATTCCTTCGAAGGGCGGCCAGGCGGTACAATTGACCAAGGGAAGCGGGCCCGATCTCGGCGTGCGCACGTCGTGGGATAACAAGAAATTAATTTACATGCAGCAGCAGAATATTGGCCATCTTTGGATTGCGGGCCTGGACGGAAGCAGCGCACGGCAGCTAACTTACGGGGATCAATCTATTATCAATCCGGATGTCAGCCCCGATGGAAAACATATTATTTTCCAAATGTCAGAGTCCGATCCGCTCAAAGCGCTCGGGCAAAGTATTTATATGATCAACAGGGATGGGAGCGGCCAAAGACCGCTTACATCCGGTGAATTGACATCGCGGAATCCGGGATGGTCGCCGGACGGGAAATGGATCGCTTATCACGCGCGCAGACCGTCCGAGCCTCCTGATTCATCAAAAATCTTTTTGATCGATGCCAACAATCCCGGTACACCAAAATTTATCGGTCGTGGAGGCAGTGTTTACTGGATCAATGAGTCCTCTCTCATTGCATTTCATTCGTCCGGATCCTGGCTTACTTTTATTGATGGGTCGCCCCAGCAGAAATTTTTTGAAGATTCCACATCTTCTTTCCCGATGTCTGGAGGCCAATTAATATCATACATTGACAATCATGCAGGAAAAGAGGGGCTCTACATTGTCAAATCCGGTGAACCATCCACCAAAGCCAAAAAGATCTTAACAGGCAATTTTCAACTTCTTTCTATAGTCGGTAAAAGTGTGTACTACATTAACGCGTCAAATGAATTACAACGGATCAACGTCGTTACCGGCGCGAAAGAAAAAGTCAACGGTGCATTCCCGGGGCTGCTATTGGGCGCATCCGGACAAGTCAGATCGGATGAAAAGGAAATTGTATATGCCGATCAGCAGGTGCGGTCTAAACTGGTATTGGTCGATAACTTATTTAAATAAAATAATCCGGAGCGAGCGATGTCCCAGTACGGTGTAAGCTTGGAAACCATAACCAGCGCAGCCTCTCACTTAAAAGAAGTGAAGAAGGAGAATCTGGCTATCGGCGACTGGGTATTTGCAAAGACGGTCAATTCGATTTACAGGATCCACGTCCTCGGAAAGAATACGTATGAAATTACCGGCGGTTGGTTTGACGCTCGAGGACTTTCTCCGGCGATCATGAAGATTTATGGCTGTACCTGGGGTTCACGTGTGATCAAAACCAATATCGTAGCGGCGTGCGGGATGTCGATTGAGTTTGAAAAACGTATCATTACCAGCCCAATCGTGTCCGTGGTACATTTACCTTGCCGCAAGTTGAATTGACAGAGCAGAGTAACCTAAATTTTTTTGAAAAAGGATCTTGATCTATGATCAACCAAACTATTTCACACTACAAAATAATTGACAAAGTTGGTGAAGGCGGTATGGGCATCGTCTACAAAGCCCAAGACCTGAATCTCGATAGGTTCGTTGCCTTAAAGTTCCTGCCGGAACGATTATCCAACTCCGAACAGGACCGTGCCCGCTTTTTGCAGGAAGCCAAAGCCGCCTCCGCTTTGAATCACCCAAATATCTGCACGATCCACGGTATCGAAGAACACGATAAACAAATGTTCATCGTCATGGAACTGGTGGAAGGTCAAACCCTCAACGAAAAGAAAAGTTCTATCAGTTTCAAACAAGCGATTGACATCGGTATTCAATTAGCCGAAGGCCTTGCTGTCGCCCATGAGAAGGGTATTGTTCACCGGGACATCAAGCCGGACAATATCATGATTCGTAAGGATGGCATCGCGCAGATCATGGATTTCGGATTAGCCAAACTCAGAGGAGTATCGCGTTTAACCAAAGAAGGCAGTACGGTTGGAACCGCCGGCTACATGTCGCCGGAACAGGTGCAGGGACAAGATGCGGATCATCGTTCGGATATATTTTCACTGGGCGTGTTACTTTATGAATTATTCACAGGCCAACTTCCGTTCCGGGGTGTTCATGAAACAGCCTTGATGTATGAAATTGTCAACGTCGATCCTCCTCCGATGTCGGCAGTGAAACCGGACATAAGCCCTGAATTAGATGCAATCATATTGGAATGTATGGAGAAGGATCCGAACGAGCGTACGCAATCGGTAAAACAGATCGCCATTGACCTGAAGAGATTCAAACGGGAATCCTCCAGATCCAGAGTCAGTATGATCCGGCCTGCCATGACGCAATCCTCTGTCGGTGTGCGCGAAACACGACCAATACCCGGCTCAACGAAAAAAATGCTGCCGTGGATCGTATCACTTATTTTATTTTTGGCAACAATCACAGCGCTTTGGGCGCCTTGGCAGTCAAAGCGTGAAGAGCCCGTTGCGCGGTTCAAATTGACGCTTCCCAAAGACGACGGGCTTGACCTTATCATATATTCCGCTCTGGCCATAGCTCCGGATGGTTCCAGATTTGTGTACAGAGCTAATGGCAGGTTGTATTGGCGAACGTTGGATAATATTGACGCGATTGCTATTCCGGGTACGGAAGACGGCGGTAGTCCGTTTTTTTCTCCCGACGGCAGGTGGATTGGATTTTTTGGCGGCGCAAAATTGAAAAAAGTTTCGATCAGCGGAGGGGCCCCTATCGTTCTCGCCGATGCGCCGGACAATCGTGGCGGATCCTGGGGCACGGACGGCTCTATTGTTTTTACGCCGTATGTTAATTCAGGACTAATGCGAATTCCAGAAGCAGGAGGGCTTGTCGAGCCGATCACTGCCTTAGATAGTACAAAAAGAGAACGCACTCATCGCTGGCCTTACTTTCTTCCGGACGGAACCGGCGTTATTTTTACGGTTGGCGTAACGGAAAGCCCGGACTATTACGAAGAGGCAACCATTCAATACGTAAACCTAAAAACGGGCATGCGCAAACTGCTAATCAATGGCGCGAGCTCTGCACAATATGCTGAAACGGGCCACTTGATTTTTTCCCGATCAGGAGTCCTTTATGCGGAACCGTTTAACGCCGACCGTATTGAAGTAATTAATTCCCCTTCACCGGTCATCGATGATGTAAGCGGCGATCCGACCACGGGGGGAATGCATTTTTCAATTTCCAGAAATGGAACATTAGTATACGTTTCAGGAAATACCGAGGGAGCCGAACGTGCGCTCATCAAGATCGACCGTAACGGTAAGGAATCCACTTTCGATTTAGCTTCAGGACCCCTGATGGAGCCGCGCATGTCCCCGGACGGCCAGCGAATCGCTCTAGTTCTTGGCTCCGGAAAGGATTCGGATATCTGGATCTATGATGTTACTCGCAGAACCATGAGCCGGTTGACATTTGGCGGAACAAACCGGACACCAACGTGGTCGCCCGATGGAAAGCAAGTGGCCTATTTTTCAACATCGCGCGGCATATTCACAAAACCATTTGACGGCAGCGCTAATGAAAAGCCTACCGTATCCGGACTTGGCAGAACGTATATTAGTGCGTGGTCTAGGGACGGTTTGATGCTGATCCTGGACAAGGCAACACAGGGAAATCAATCCGATATTCATGTTTTGCCGTTGACCGAAACTCAAAAACCATTTGACTTCTTATCCTCTGAATTTGATGAATACATGGGTACACTTTCACCGGATCAAAAATGGTTAGCGTATGTCTCTAACGAATCGGGATCATATCAGGTTTATGTTCAATCCTTTCCGGAACGAAAAGGAAAATGGCAGATCTCGACGCAGGGCGGATTAGAACCGCGTTGGTCACCGGACGGTAAAACCTTATATTACCATCAAAACACACGTATGATGGCCGTTGCGATTTCTACTAATCCCGCATTTTCAGCGGGACAGCCGCAACTTCTCTTCGACGGTATGCCGTTTCTGCCGACAGACAGCGGGGTTACGTATGATGTGACGCCCGATGGCCAATATTTTATCAGCACGCGCGCAAATAAAAAAGATAACTTTCAACAGATCACCGTTGTGTTGAATTGGTTTACCGACTTGAAAAATAAAACTTCAACCATAAAATAGAATATTTAGAAAAAGTATTGAACTGTTCACAACAAGAATCCATAAATAATCTTATTCGAGTGTATCCGGCCCGAAGTGAACACGCGGCAGCACAACGAAAAACATTCACTAAAGGAGACATTATGAAAAGCTTCCTTCAAATAGTTCTTTTTGTTGCATTAATTCCGCCGATAAGTGCGCAGGACCTTTGGCAGTACTTCACGGCTGACGATTTTGCAAAACGCAGATCCGTTCTCATGGACAAGATCGGTGATGGAGTTGCAGTGTTCCTGGGCGCCGAACTTCCGGAAGCGTTTATCAAATTTCGTCAGGACAATACCTTCTACTACCTTACCGGCGTCGACGCACCGGACGCCATCCTGATCATCGACGGGTTGAAAAAGACAACCCATTTGGTGGTACCTTCGATCACGTCCGGCGATATTCGAAATGAAGCGAGGATTGTACCAGGCCTTGAAGCTGCAGCGAAGTATAAAGTGGATTGGGTTTCCTCCCGATCGAACTTCAGCTCAATATTAGAAAGTTACCTTTCGCCGAATCATACGGTATTCCTCTATCTCGGCACGGAGGAAACGGCGGAAATGAGCCCCGACCGAAGCGGGGCGACTCGCCTAAGAAGGCTCAACGATCCCTGGGACGGAAGAATTCCCAAGGAAACAAATTTTGCGAATCTAGTAAAGACTCGATTTCCCGGCGTCGCGATCAAGGATATCGCTCCGGTTTTACATGCGATGCGGTGGGTAAAGGATGAAAAAGAAATTGCCGTTATTCGTGAATGCGGCCGAATCGGCGCGCTAGGTTTTAATGAAGCCATGAAGATCACCCGGCCGGGTCTGTACGAATACCAGGTGGTTGCGGCGTGTGATTTTTACTATCAATACAGCGGACAACAAAATCCGGCATTCTTCGCCATTGCGGCTTCCGGTGAACAGGCTCTTGACTGGCACTATAACGCCAATAACCACGTTATGAAATCAGGGGACGTCATCCTGCTTGATTACGCACCGGACTACCATTATTATGTTACCGACATTACCAGAACATGGCCGGTAAATGGGAAGTTCACAGCTGACCAGAAAAAAATGTATTTGTGCATCGTGGAATACCGCGAGAAAGCAATCAAGGCTCTTAAACCCGGTGTGACATATGAAGATCTTCTTGCTATTGGAAAGGCAGTTTATGAGAAACATGGATACGGCAAACTGTGGCCGAATTACGCAGGACATTTTGTAGGAATGGCGGTGCACGATGTTGGTCAAAAGAACGGACAAGCCTTTGTACCCGGCGTAGTGTTCAACCTCGAGCCGATCATTGAAGACAAAATCAAGAAGGTTCATTTCCGCCTGGAAGACACGATCGTCATTACCAAAGACGGTGCGGAAGTTCTCACCGGGCTCACGCCAGTCGAACCCTCTGACATAGAGAAGGTGATTGCTGAAAAAGGAATTTTCGAATAATCGCAGAAAAAAATATGAACCGCATTTACTTGAGTTAGGCAAATGATCAACCAAACTATTTCACACTACAAAATAATTGACAAGGTTGGTGAAGGCGGTATGGGCATCGTCTACAAAGCCCAAGACCTGAATCTCGATAGGTTCGTTGCCTTAAAGTTCCTGCCGGAACGATTATCCAACTCCGAACAGGACCGTGCCCGCTTTTTGCAGGAAGCCAAAGCCGCCTCCGCTTTGAATCACCCAAATATCTGCACGATCCACGGTATCGAAGAACACGATAAACAAATGTTCATCGTCATGGAACTGGTGGAAGGTCAAACCCTCAACGAAAAGAAAAGTTCTATCAGTTTCAAACAAGCGATTGACATCGGTATTCAATTAGCCGAAGGCCTTGCTGTCGCCCATGAGAAGGGTATTGTTCACCGGGACATCAAGCCGGACAATATCATGATTCGTAAGGATGGCATCGCGCAGATCATGGATTTCGGATTAGCCAAACTCAGAGGAGTATCGCGTTTAACCAAAGAAGGCAGTACGGTTGGAACCGCCGGCTACATGTCGCCGGAACAGGTGCAGGGACAAGATGCGGATCATCGTTCGGATATATTTTCACTGGGCGTGTTACTTTATGAATTATTCACAGGCCAACTTCCGTTCCGGGGTGTTCATGAAACAGCCTTGATGTATGAAATTGTCAACGTCGATCCTCCTCCGATGTCGGCAGTGAAACCGGACATAAGCCCTGAATTAGATGCAATCATATTGGAATGTATGGAGAAGGATCCGAACGAACGTACGCAATCGGTAAAACAGATCGCCATTGACCTGAAGAGATTCAAACGGGAATCCTCCAGATCCAGAGTCAGTATGATCCGGCCGGCGGTGACATCCACCATTAAATCCCCAGAGCCAAACTCAGAAAACAGATCTGCAATGCGATATATTCCTTGGGCAGTTGCGGGAGTATTTCTAACCGTAATTCTTGGAATGCTCCTATTAAAACCTACTACGGAAAAAGGAATTCAAACGTCGATAAGTTCGACTATAATTATTCCTGACTCGATTCGCGCGCTATTTTTTGGCGGCGGATCACCGCCGCTTATTTCGCCGAATGGACAACACATCGCTTTTATTGACGCCTCCAATTCACAAATTCTTGTGTACTCTTTGGAAGATCGAAAAATTATTCGGCTGCCGAAAACTGAAGGATCCATTCATCCGTTTTGGTCACCCGATGGAAAGAATATTGGATTTTTCCAAAACCTGAAACTGAGGAAAACGGATCTCATCGGCGGTTCCCCCGTTACCATTTGTATTTCAGCCAACGCACGCGGCGGAAGTTGGAATACGAATAATGAAATCATATTTACGAATGACTACCAGGCCCCGATCTATTTGGTTTCTGCAAATGGAGGCGATCCTGTGCCTGTTACTACTCTCGACTCAGCTCGAAAGGAAGGATCCCACCGCTGGCCCTATTTTCTTCCTGATGGAAAGCACTTTCTTTTTTTGAGTCGAACGGTCAGTGAATCAGGAGAAGCCGAGGGCGATGCTATCTACGCCGGTTCGTTGGACGGAACTTTAAAAAAAATGATCATTCGCTCTTCTTCAAATGCGGTCTACGCCAACGGTCATATTCTATTTATTCGCGAGCAAACATTACTGGCTCAGCGGTTTGATTATGAAAAGTTAACTGTGAGCGGAGAGCCATTCGTTCTCGAAACCAATGTGATCAATGATATTTCATGGAACCTGGCAATGTATTCTGCCTCGGCTAACGGAATATTAGTTTCCCAAACCGGAAAACTGGTATCGGGTGCGCCAATCCTTGTCTTCAATAAAGAAGGAAAATTGTTACAGACCATGGGCACCAATGACGAACAAAGAGATCCCCGGTTTTCTCCAAACGGAAAAAAACTCGGCGTGTGGTTATACGATCTCAAATCACGTAAGAGTAATCTGTGGACCTACGATCTTCGCACCGGTGGCAAAACCAGATTAACGAACGGGAAAGATGGAGAATTTGGGCCTCAATGGTCGCCGGACGGATCCAGAGTAGTGTACTACATGTTCGGAAAAAAAGGAATATACGAAGTCTCGGTGGACAGGACATTCGAAGTAAATCTCTTTTTCAAGTCAGATGATTTTTTACAAACGTCCGATTGGTCAAGAGACGGCAAGTACATTTTGGTCAGAAAAATCAACGCCGGATTAAATAACTCTGATATAGCGTGGATTGATTCGGAGAAACGTGAGACATTACAACCTTTTCTGTCCTCACAATTTGATGAAGGAGAGGCGCGATTTTCGCCTGATGGAAAATGGGTTTCATACACGTCAAATGAAAGCGGCGATTACGAATTGTATATCACATCCTTTAACAGTAAAAACGGCCAATCCTGGAAACTGTCCGAGACCGGCGCATTCAGGCCTAGCTGGGGTTCCAACTCATCGGAATTGTTTTATATCTCCAATGACCGTTCCGTTGTTCAAGTTTCATGGTCCTATGCTAATGACGTTGTTTCAAATGTGTCAAGAAAGATATTGTTCACCGTTCCGCTAACTACGGTTGATTTTGATATCTCTCCGGATGGAAATAATCTTGCGTTCGTAAGAGCGTTTGAGGCCCAGCCGCTGCCTCCTATTTCTATGAGATTGTTTTGGTATCAGTTACAGAAGGAATCGAAATGATGCTGAGAGACTTTTGATGAAATCCAATTAGCAATTACATGTGAAAGGAAATGAATTATGCGATGTGACTCGAATATTCTATTTCTAATTATAGGCGTTTGCGTGTTCTCTTTACTGTTTACTGCAAATGCCGCATGGGCCGACGAGCGTGACCCTGCGACCGGAACATATAACGATCTTATCAATTTATTTATGGAATTGCGGGTACTGGAACAGCCCGTCACATCAAAAGGCGTTCCCGATTATTCGTCAGAAACAACGCCTAAAATTCGCCGGCGTTTAACCGAATACCAGACCCGTCTTGCGGCTATCGATACAAGCCGCTGGCTTCTTGAGCAGAAAATCGATTATGAATTAGTTCGCGCGGAAATGAACGGCCTGGATTTTAATTTAAGAATATTGCAGCCGTGGGCGCGCGATCCGGCTTACTATGCGTTGGTATGGAGCGAGCAAAGCGACACGCCTTCGCATGAAGGGCCTGTTTGTCATGCCGCGATAGAACTTTGGACGTATAACTTTCCTCTTTCACCGGACGATGAAAAAAAACTTGCCGCGCAATTAAAGATTATTCCGCCGTTTCTCGAACAGGCACGAACCAATCTGACCGGAAACGCGCGCGATCTTTGGATCGCCGGCATCAAAAGCATTCGCGATCAGATAGCTGATCTGGACGACCTGACAAAAAAAACAATAAAGGCCGGCAGAGAATTTCAGGATGCGTTGGGCAAAGCGAGATCGGCAACCTTGAGATTTGCGGAATGGCTGGAACAACAAGCCACACTAAAAACCGGCCCATCCGGAATCGGTAAAGATAATTACACGTGGTATCTTCGTCACGTTCTGCTTGTACCTCTTACATGGGATGAGGAGGTCGCTCTTCTAAGCCGTGAATTGGCGCGTGCATATTCTTCATTGCAGCTGGAGCGGCAGCATAACCGAAACTTACCACAGCTTAAGGCGATCTCGAGTCCGCAAGAGTTTAATCGCCATGCAGATCAATCAATTAGAAATTTAATGAAGTTCTTGAAAGAAAGAGAGATTCTGCCTGTAAAGGATTATATGGAACCGGCATTGCGAAAACATATCGGCTCATTTCAACCGGAAGAAAAACGAAATTTTTTTCATCTGATTATTCACTATGAACCGGCCGTGCTTTACACGCATGCAACCCATTGGTTCGATCTCGCGCGTATGGCTGAAGAACCCCATCCAAGCCTCATTCGCCGCGATCCCTTGCCATACAATATTTGGCTCAGCCGTTCGGAAGGATTGGCCACGGGCGTAGAGGAAATGTTCATGCACACGGGATTGTACGACGACAATCCGCGAGTACGTGAGTTGGTTTGGATCATGCTCGCGCAACGGTGTGCCCGTGGACTCGCCTCGCTTTACGCCCATGCCAACGAGATCACACTTGAGCAGGCCGGAGAGTATCAGATAACATGGACGGCGGCGGGTTGGACGGGTGATGTAGGGCTGGTTGCAGGCGAGCAACACCTGTATTTGCGTCAGCCGGGTTACGGTCCTGGTTATGTAACCGGTAAATATCTTTTAGAACGACTCGCGATGGATCGAGGAAGACAATTGGAAGATAATTTTCGCTTAAACAATTTTTTTGGCGAAATGTATGATGCAGGCATGATCCCGGTCTCATTAATTCGCTGGCAGCTGACCGGCATGGACGACGAAATCAAGAGTATGCATGAAACGAATTAGCCTTTGAATTTAATTAGGAAAGTTGATGGTCGACAAACTTTTTTCTATTTAAAAGCCCTTAATATACTTCTGGGCTAAAAAAAAACAGAAACACAACTATATAAAATAGTGTCCGATAAACTATTGATACCGCTCTGAATTTTTCTTAAATACTGGAAAGGAGTGCTGCTTATGTTTATGCGACTCGTCCAAGCAAAAGTCAAACCCGAGGCGGAAGCCGTCGTGAATGACGTGTACCGCGAGAAAGTCCACTCTGTTTTGCAAAGCACTCTCGGATGCATCTATGCGTCCCTGATTAAAAGTGAATCTCATCCGCACGAGTATATCTCAATGACGTTATGGGAGTCGAAAGAACATGTAGACGCCTACGTGGAAAGCGGCCTTTATAAACGCATACTGAAGGATCTTCAGCCGGTGCTGGCCGATTCTTCCGAGTGGAAAATACAATTATCAAAAGACCTCACCCTTGAATATACCGCTGTGACGGAAGAGCCTGTCGTCGAATCCTATACCATTTCAACGGCGTCATCGGAAAAGATTTCTGTTTCCGAGCAAACTCATCCTAAACACGTTCGCCTTCTTTCATTGAAGATTCGCCCGGATAAAGTTGACCGGTTCAAAGAAGTGTACAAAACCGAAATCATTCCCGCGCTGCTGAATGTACCCGGCTGCGGTTACGCTTTTCTTACGGAAAACCTAAAGGAAGTTAACGAATTCATTTCCATCACCATTTGGAATTCCGCCAAGGATGCTGAAAATTACGAAGCGGGCGGACTTTTCCAGCAGCTGCTCGCAAGAACAAAGCCCTTGTTCACCGAACTCTTCCAATGGAAAATGCAGTTAGGCCACGGCGATTCATCCGCCACCAGCGAAGATATTCGCGTTCAACATTACAATGTGGTGACCGGCAGTAGTTTTTGATTCATCGAGACTATAACAATGGTCTTTTCAAAACCCTGGAGTTATTTATGAAGAAATGTACAATGTCCATATGCCTGTTCTTTGTGTTTTTTTGTATTATGCCGCAGCCGGCTAAAACTCAGAGTCAACTTCATCTTATTAAACAAGATAATTTGTGGGGGTACATCGACGCATACGGAAAAACAGCGATAGTTGCTCAGTTTGATGACGCCCAATCCTTTTCAGAAGGTCTTGCGTTGGTTCGACTGTGTGACCGTTACGGATTTACGGACAGAACAGGACAATATCAGATCAATCCTCAATTTGAAGATGCCGCGTCATTCGAAGAAGATCTTGCCTGCGTCAAGATCAAAGGCAAATGGGGATTTATTGACAAGAATGGCCGTTTTGTCATTTCGGCGCAATTCGATCAGGCGGCTTCGTTTTCGGAAGGCCTCGCACGAGTCAAGATTGGCGGAAAATTTGGATATATTGACAAGTCCGGAAAATACATTGTCAATCCGCAATTCAACAGAGCAGATATCTATTCAGAAGGTATGGTCAGAGTTGAGATCAATGGTAAATCGGGATATTTTGATAAAAACGGCAAGCAAGCAATCAATGGGCAATTTGACAAGGCATCGGGATTTTCGGAAGGTCTGGCGTGCGCCAAAATTGAGGGGAAATGGGGTTATATTGATAAAACCGGCCGTTATGCGATCAATCCTCAATTTGAAGATGCATATCCTTTCCGAGACGGTTTAGCGCGAGTCAAGTCTGCCGGTAAGTGGGGATTTATTGATAAGAACGGATCGTTTGTTATCAAACCACAATTTCAATCTGCCGGAACTTTTTCGGACGGTTTGGCCTGCGTTGTGGGTAACGGAAAGAGAGGCTACATCAATAAAAAAGGAACATGGGTAATTAATCCGAAGTATGATGATGCCCATGACTTTTCCGATGGATTAGCACGTGTGAAAGTCTCCGGCAAATGGGGTTACATTGACAAGAACGGCAAAGCCGTTATTAGTTCTCAATTTGAGAAAACGTCTGATTTCTCAGGGCCTGTTGCGCGCGTTCGTTTAAATGGGCGGATGGCCTACGTGGACAAAAGCGGAAAAATTATTTGGACACAGGTTAAGTAATATCCGTGAATTCAATCAAAGCGTTTCAATATAATCATTGACCGCATGAATGATCTCATCATACGAGACGGGTTTAGGCAGAATTTTTTTTACGTTACTTTCTGCGGCTTTCTGATGATCCAACTGAGTCCCCCATCCTGTGATCATGACGACGTGCGTTTGCGGTGAACGCTGCCTGATCTCCTGCGAAAGTTCCCACCCCGACATTCCCGGCATGCCAAGGTCGGTAAAAATAATTTCATAATGTCTTTGCATTATCATACGAATTGCTTCCTGTCCCGAGGATGCCATTGATACATCATGGCCCTGAATCTCGAGCATTTCTGCGAGTGTGGACCGAACCGCTTCATCGTCGTCCACGACCAGGATCGCAAATTGACGCGTGGTATCCTGCGCGGATTTCACTATTGGATTTTCGGGCATCACCTGATGAACAAAAAGCGCAGCCATCAGTCTGATATAAAAAGTCGTACCTTCTTTTTCCTTACTTTTAAAAGTGATCTCGCCTTTATGCCGCTGTACGATACCATACGCCGTACTCATACCTAATCCGGTTCCGTGTTCCGATTTAGTTGTAAAAAAAGGATCGAATATTTTCGATTGAATATTTTCCGCAATGCCGCAACCCGTATCGCTTACCTCCGTGGTCACCCACTGTTCATCGTGGATATGCTCCAAATAGGTTTTTACCGTCACTTTACCGCCCGATACCATGGAATCAAAAGCATTAAACAGAACGTTTATGAGAACGTCTTTCAATTCAGACGCATTCCCGGTAACGTATGGAATGTCATCGCACATTTTTTCTACTTCGATAGATATCCCCATATTTTCCGCTTCGTCCTTCCAGCGCGTTTTCGTGATCTCGATCACCTCGTCGATAATTTCGTTCATCTGCACCGGCACAAACGTTTCATCTTTTCGAATGCGCGTATAATCCTGCATGCGCTTTATCGTCGACGATCCCTTTAAGGCTGATTTTTCAATGATGAGCAAATCGTCGACAATTTCCGAGCTTTTCATTTTTCGAATCAGCATTTGCGTTCGCCCTAATATGACTCCTAAAATATTATTGAAGTCATGGGCAACCCCCGTAGTGATCACTCCAAGAGAGCGAAGGCGTTCGGACTGAATGAGTTTTTCCTGCGTTTCTCTGAGTTCTTTTGTGCGCTCATCTACCATGTGTTCAAGGCTGTTTTGGTAGGCAAGAATCTTCTTTTGAAGTTTTGATTTTTCCAATGTGCGGCGAATGCGGATAAAAAATTCGTCGCGTTCTCTTTCTCCGCTCGCTTTGAAAATATAATCCTCCGCTCCGTCCTTAAGCGCTTCAATGGCGGATTCGCGGTCTCCAAATGCGGTCATGATGACCACAGGCATGGTCGGCCGCGCTGACTTTGAAAACTTAAGCATAGCTATTCCGTCCATGTCCGGCATGATCAGATCGCACAGCAGCAGGTCAAACTCGGAATTCTCAAGCATTCGTTTCGCATGCAGAGGCTCACTCGCGCTGAAAACGACATATCCTTCTTTTTCCAGCATTTTTCCCATGGCAAATAACTGTACTTTGCTGTCATCGACAACCAAAATCCGCTCATGTGGTTTTTCAATATTGGACATACTTACTTTTCAACTTTTGCGTTACGTTTAAACATACTAAATCTTTAATCTCAAATCAAAAAAAATTAATATTGTCTATAAGGCAAAACCTATTTATCTTTCACATATCAGGTTTGTTACATTTGACTGTATTATGAACTCCAAGCGAAGGAATATTTCGTCCGGCGTGCCATGGGAACCCGTTGTGGGTTATTCACGCGCGGTACGAATCGGAAGCAACATTTACGTTTCCGGAACAACGGCGACCAACGAAAAAGGAGATGTGGTTGGCGCCGGCGATCCGTATGCGCAAACCATTCAAACTTTAAAAAATATCGAATCGGCTTTGATAAAAGCCGGCGCATCTTTGCAGGATGTTGTTCGTACGCGAATGTACGTTCTGAATATCGACGACTGGGAAAAGATCGGAAAGGCGCACGGCGAATATTTCGCTGCGATTCGCCCGGCAACAAGCATGATCGAGGTCAGCAGGCTCATTCACCCGGATATGCTTGTTGAAATAGAAGCCGAAGCAATTGTTGCTGCTTAAAAGAGTCTTTTGAATTAATGGATTTAAATGTAAGGGCCGTTTCTATGAAAACATTTCTGAAAATCCTTGTCGGAATAGTTGGAATTGTAGTCCTACTCATAATCGGAGGACTTTCTTATCTGACCACCCAGTTCCCCAATGCCGGACCCATTGAAAATATCACGATCGAATCGACGCCGGAACGAGTTCAACGCGGCGAATATCTTTCGAATCACGTTGCAATGTGTGTCGATTGCCACTCGCATAGAAATTGGGAATATTATGCCGGCCCGTTGACACCCGAAACTTTTGGCATCGGAGGTGAACTGTTCTCTGAAGATATGGGTTTCCCCGGTAACATCTATTCCAAAAACATCACGCCGGCCAATACGGGAATCAAAGGATGGACTGACGCAGATATTTTTCATGCCATCACTACAGGCGTAACCAAATCCGGTAATGCGCTTTTCCCGTTGATGCCTTATCCTAATTTCAGCGTCTCTGATCGGGAAGATATTTATTCCATCATCGCTTATATTAAGACCTTAAAACCAATCGAAAATCAAGTTAAGGAAACAAAGCTCAATTTTCCTTTAAACCTCATTGTTCGTTCGATTCCTAAACCTGCCGAATTTACCACGCGTCCTGAAAAAACAGACACCGTCGCCTACGGAAAATACATGATTACTCTCGCCTCCTGCGGTGAGTGTCATACTCCGAAGGAAAAAGGCGATCCGATACCGGGCATGGATTTCGCCGGAGGATTCAAATTTGTTATGCCATGGGGAACTATCCGAACGGCCAATATCACCCCTGACATTGAAACGGGTATAGGTTCTTGGACGAAAGAACAATTTATCAAACGGTTCAAAACATTTGACAATGATGCTGCCAAGCAGGTCGTATTAAAGCCACCTTTTGACGAAGGACATTTTAATACGCTAATGCCGTGGACGCAATACGCCGGAATGACCGAAGAAGATCTTGGCGCAATTTACGCCTATTTAAGAACTGTCAAGCCCGTTAAGAATAAAGTTCAGAAATACTCTGCTGAAGGGGCTACCTACCAGAAGTAAGCTTAATTCTGCCCCGGATGGGTAACAAAACCAACGGGGCAGTATTTCTTTAGATTTGCCGGAAATTCTTGCATCTATGTGAATTTTCGATACACTATCCGTTTTTTACCCCTCTCAGCTGTTTACCTCCATTCAAACTCATCCATTAAATATAGATTTAACAATCATTTCATTTTAATCGTTACGTTCGTAAAGACTGGCATCTTTTCTGCTGAAACATATTAGCAGATAATACGAATGAGATTATATGAAACTAAGAAAACAAAACAAGATCATAGAAATTGCGATAACCGACTATAATGCAACTTCTTTCACGGTAAAATTAGAAATGTCACCGCAGGAAAAGGTAGATAAGACTAAATTGGATACATCGGATGTGCTGCTTATTCCAAACGAAGAAAAAAAAGAGTCACGAATCAAGAAGTCAGCTGTTAAATCCGGGAGTAACAAATTATGAGAAACAAACTTTACGGTCCCGAAGTGCCGGTTAACCCGGTCATGACGAAAGCAGAACCGGCTCCGGAAAAAAAACTTCCGAAACGTCCTATATCCGGTTACGGCCCGTCATTAGCTCTGAAAATTTTTCCTCCGCATAAGAAATAAAATCTTCTGTTTTTTCCTCATACTCCTCCACTTCTGCTTTGAAGAGATATGACTTCAAAGCAGAAGTCCTCTTTTTATGGAAAATAAAAAACCGGACTTTAAAGCCCGGTTTCAGAACCCAATCACTTATTTCCTGAAATGCTTTTTAGGCATTTCTGAGCGAATCAACAATATTTAATCGCGCTGCGCGTACGGATGGGAATAAACCACCCAGAAAACCCATGATCAGCGCAAACATCATTGCATTGATAACGATGTCTTGTGATATAGCAAATGAAAAAGTTAACTCTGAAAAAGAATTAAAATTCATCGTAGAAATGGTCAAAAACTGGAGCAGAGATGCGAGCGCGATCCCGACGATGCCGCCTGTTGCTGAAATGAACAGTGTCTCAAATAGAAAGCTCGCCAAAACGCTGCGACGGCGGAATCCAAGAGCCCGCAATGTGCCGATCTCCGTTGTGCGCGTGGCGACGGCAGTATACATCGTAATGACAGCCCCGATAATAGCGCCCATACTAAAAATGATCGTAATGGCTGTTCCTAATACCGCAATAAAAGTCGCGAGCGCTTCGGATTGTTCCTGATAAAATTTTATTTCTGTTTTTGGCTCAAACATATTGATCCGGCGATCGCTTTCAAATGCTTGCCCGAATTGTTCAATAGTTACTCCGTCCGCCATCTGAACCGTCATCGTGGAAGCAGAATTACCGCGATTAAAAGCGGCCTGGAGTTGAGTCGCATCGCCCCATATCTCCGACTCGAATGAACTTCCTTTTGCATCCATTACGCCGACGATCGTCCATTGATCATTTGCAAACTTGATTTTGTCGCCTAATTTCGCGCCGGCAAACCGCTTTGTAACAGCATGCCCAACTACAATTTCACGCGAACCGGTATTGAATAAACGTCCATCCACCATTTTGATATACGGTCGTAATTCGAACGCCGCCGGGTCAACGCCCCGCACGGTGATATTGCTCAGGCCGCCATCGACAATGTACAAATTAATAACCACGACTACTTCTGCAGACAGAATCTGCTTGCCGGATTCATTCTTAGCGATCTGAGGAAGGGTTTTGATGACATTGATGGCGTCGCCGTCGATGATGCTGGAAATTTCGCCTTGCGACGATTTTCTCGCAATCACCGCATTACGATCGGAACCGTTGCTCGACAAGGTTTTTTCGACGCCGTAGGACATCATCAGCACCGCAGTGTATACCCACACCACCAAAGCGATGCCGCCGATCGTTATAGCCGTGGTTAACCGTCGGCTGCGGAAACCGCTGGTTATGTACTTGAACGGAACCTGCGGTTTAAAAAAATGCAAGATTTTTTCCATAGACTCTCCTTATTAGCCTGCGTAACGTAATCCATCAACAATTTTAATTCGTACGGCCTGTACCACCGGAATTATACCTGCGATCACTCCAACCAGAATCGCAAATCCGAATTCCTGCATGATTGTTACGGGTTCCAGAATAAATACGGGGAAGAAATTTTTTGGTACCACAATCGCAAACGCTCCGACAAAAAGCAAGGTCAGGCCGTAACCCGCTGCGCCGCCGAGAATTGAAATAAATATAGATTCGCCCGACACGACTCCCAGAATATGTTTGCCGGTAAAGCCGAGCGTTTTCATGACGGCGTACTCGCGGCTTCTCTCGCGCGCCGACATGATCATCGTATTGGTCAGAACCATGAGAATCACTCCGATGATCATAAATGCCATAATGTTGATCCCTGTGATGATCGCGCTGTAGGCGCCGATAAATCCCTGATTAAACGCACGCTC
The DNA here is from genome assembly GCA_008933615.1 of bacterium. NCBI lineage: Bacteria > bacterium. Next base: position 96,264 of record WBUR01000008.1, read on the forward strand.
GGTTTCTGTTTTCGTCTCCGCGCTCGAATTGGCAAATAACCCGTCGACGTATTCAGAAATAGCCGCAGCCTGGTTCGGATCACTAATCTTCGCCGCATACCAGCCTATGTATCCTGCCCGCGTGGGCATATCCTGCTTCATCCGCTCATCGAGATATTGCCAATGGAAAAACATTTGCGTCCCGTCGACCGCTTCGCTTCTCGGCTTGTAGATCGCACGAATCACAAAATCCCATTTCCCGGGATAAATATCGCCTTCGATGCTCATGGCGTCGCCAACCTTGAGATTATATTTTTTCGCAATATCCTCACCCAACACGCATGCATTACGCTCTTTTTGGAAGGCTTCTTTTTCTTCAGGCGTCACGATGAATTCCGGATACACGTCAAAGATCGTCTGCGGATCACAGGCCATTCGGGGAAAGAATTCCGATTTATCCTTGTACACACCCTGAAACCAATTGAAATACGTTACGTTCTCCACGCCTTGCGCCTTGGCAATTTTATCGCCGTAACTGTACGGAAGCGGAAAAATGAATGAAACCGCGTGGCGCGTGATGAGCCGGTCGGTGGCCGTAGCCTCTACGGCGGCATACCATGATGTGATCACCGTACGCAATAATCCGAAAGCTCCGACGGCAACTGCAATTCCGAGAATCGTCAGCGTCGTCCGGAATTTGTGCCGCAATGCGTTTTTTATAACTAGTTTTGGTAGCATAATCATTCCTTAATTTAATACCATATCTCTCTATAATCCAAATTGAGCCGCAATTTGTGATACAAAAATCTGCTTTAACGCATCAGCCGTACTCCTAAGATTGACAATCGAATTGAGCCGGTCGCTTCCCTGGCTTCCGATGATGGCAAATACAAATTCTTTGGTCTGTCCGGAGTTCAGAACAGCGGGGCCGACGCTGACCAGTACCCGCTTATCTAGCGCCATCGTATCAACGATCCCTGTATTCAAGACAGGATCTCCCGGAAAATCAAATGTCGGGCGATTGAGTGCAACATTCGGTCTAACGGCTCCGTTTCCATCGAGCCCTTTCATCAGATTGAATTGTTCATTGTCAGGCCTTGATTCGTCTACGCCCTTAAGATATTCGACCATCGCCGCCGGCGTAACGGTTAGACCGTCGTCCGAAGCATACATCGGCATCAAACCGACCGATATGTTCTGCGAAACAATGTCCGTTTTGTTGTAAACATAAATCATATTTCTGGATGTGTCCGACCCGACCAGATCATCGCTTGCATTAATAACATCGGCGTCACACCATAAGCCAACGTGCAGATCCGTATAATTGATATTACTCTTATTACTGATTCTCCAGCGGACCAATACAACATCTTCAAGAGTTGCGCCGGTGAATGAATACGTGCTTTGCTGAACTTCAAGGCCTAGGATCGGATTCACCTCGGTGGATTCGAATTCATCGGCGGCATGTCCGACCGAATCGGCATCATGGAATACAACCCAGCTATCTTCAGCGGATAAGACTTCAGGTTGGCCTCCTGTTTCAGGAGCGCCGGCCCAACTCGGCCAGTGATCCCAGCCAAAGCCGGTATGGCTCTGATCAACCATGTAGACGACATCCAGCATATTATCTGAATAAGTCAAATTCTGAATTGGTGCCGGGGATGAATTGTCAATTCTGCCTTGGGAGAATTCACTGGAAAAGCGAGCCATCGTTACTGAAGGAATTCCATTTTTTGTTGCACCAACAAATAAGCCGCTTGCAAAAATGGTACTGTAAGAATGAAATATTCCACCCGCATTATTCATATCATGGTCTAAGTCTGATTGATCGTAACCCAATATCCCATTCGTTGATACAGCCATTTTCCAATTATTCCCTTGTACAAAACAAGTTGAGGTATCGCAATCGCCTTTGAATAACCCGTTCGGGTCATCTTTTTCTTTGCAGCCTGTATTCATCAGGATACAAAAGCTTATTACTGGTAACCATTTCATATGATCCTCCTTACGTTTTTGGATTAACCTTTAAGTAATGAGTATGATGGCCTGAAAAAAAATTACAATCTTTTTTTAGCTTAAAATAATAATGCCGCGTCATTTATTTCATCTGAAAATACGGCAGCATCATTGGAAACGCATTTTTGAGCTGATCCGCTTTTTGCCGCATATTGACGATCGCATCAAGCCGGTCATTCCCCTCGCCGCCGATCACAGCAAACAAAATATCATATACTCCGCCTGTTTGCATGACGAATGGACCTACACTTGCCATGAGCCGTCCATTGCGGCCTTGATGACACAAGGGACCGATTCCTGAAACAGGATCGCCGGGATATATCAGTGTGCCACCGGGTACGCCAACGATGCTGTCAGGGTACTGTAAACCGGTACTCTTCGTTAACCCTTTCAGAAGATTGTACCTTTCATTGTCGTTGATCGGGTCCGTTCCATTTATATATGCATTTGACGCGCTTAATTTTGTATTTGAACCAGCACCTGTGAAATACAACAATTGATGCCCCACGGCATATTGCTGTCCCGTCGAATTGGTCTCTTCCGTCAGATTATACGTATACACCATATTTCGCAAAGTATCAGTACCTGGCACATTATTATATATTTCGGAGCCCAGTTCGTGATCAAGCCACCAACTCACATAGGCTCCGCTGTAGCTCACATTACTCTTATTTATGATCCGGTAACGAATAAAAACGATATCAGCCATATAACCATATCGGATCATAGATGTCATTCTTTGTAATTCAATACCAAACCCATTTCCCGTTTCTCCATCGGCATTAATGCTATCCGCTTTCAGATCATGACACACACTCCAGCTGTCCTGATTTCCAAGTAAAAGCGGCTGATCCGAAACAGAGTCCCAGAGCGCGCCTAGCGCGACCGGCCAAAAACGCCAGTCAATACTAGATGGGTCATCATCAATAATGTATATCCTTGCTGAATCAGGCGATGAATAGGTCAATTGCAAAAATGCGGCCGGCTCTTTGTTCGTTATTCTACCAGGAATAAATTCTGATTGGAATTCAATCTGTGAAACGCGGGGAAACCCGTCTTTCATGGCTCCGACATAAAGACCGCCAGCGTATAGACCAGTTGTGCCGGAGCCTTTGGGAAACTCGGCTCCTGCATTATTATAATCCCCATCATCATCTGTTTGATCATGACCCCATTTCCCGTTTGTGTGCAGAACCATCCTCCACCGGTTCTCGATCCAGCGCGGGCCTGCTTTCGGAAGAGAATCTGCCGGCGTCAGGTTTCCGTGATATTCAAATTGTCCTTCGATGCAACCCATAGTCAAAATTAATACTGCTGTAAAGAGAAAAGCCGTTGTTTTCATAGATCCTCCGAAACACTAATAAATAGGTTTGTCTTTCTATAAATAGTGTTTCGAGGTAAAAAAAAATTACATTGTTTCTAATCTTTTTTATTCCAGCGAACCTTTATCCAGATGCCGCTTCACATGCGCCTTTTCTGCGGCATGCGGATCGTGCGTGACCATGATGATCGTCTTATTCAATTCTTTGTTCAGCCGGTCCAATAACGTCATGATCTCGTCTGCGGAATGGCGGTCGAGATCGCCTGTGGGCTCGTCCGCAACGATGATCTTCGGGTCGGTCACAATCGCGCGCGCGATCGCCACACGCTGCTGCTGTCCGCCGGATAATTGATTCGGAGAATGAGACATACGGTCGGCCAGACCAACGATGTCCAGCACACGCTCGACGTGTTCTTTGCGTTTCTTCTTTGATAAATTTGTGAGATGAAGCGGCAGTTCCACGTTCTCAAATGCCGTTAATACCGGCATGAGATTATAAAATTGAAAAATGAAACCGACATTATCGGAGCGCCATTTTGCCAATCCGGTTTCACTCAGTTCATTTAGGTTCGTTCCGGCAACATTAACTATCCCATTCGACGGTCTATCGATACCCGCGATCAAATTCAGAAGCGTCGTTTTTCCTGAACCCGACGGGCCCATCAGTCCAAGAAACTCACCTTCGGGAACGGACAGATTTATGTTCTCCAATACCGGTATCTTCAGGCTGTCACGCTGATACGATTTACTTACATTTTTGATTTCAACTATGCCGGGCATGTTTAACTCCTCTATTTAGGGATTACAAATTCCAAAATTCAAATTTCAAGTCACAAATAAAACTCAAGGAACCAATTTTCAAACCTATTTTGATTTTTCCAGAATCGCTGAGAATATTTTTTTCAGTTCTATAGCCTCATTCAACAAAACCAAGGATGTTTCATTGAAGTCCGCAGTGTTAAGATCTTTGATGAGGCGAATCCAGAAAGCAGATTCTTTCGATTCTTTTCTGCAAATCTTTATTCTGAAAATAAAATCCTTTTTACTCACAGATTCGTTTGCCTCGATATAATTAGCGCCTACCGATCCAGAGGCTCGAATTAACTGAGAAACATGTTCTCTATTGGAGATTGTTTTTGGCAATTGTTTACAGAATAAAGCTGTGTTTTTTGCAAATTGAAAAGTACGCTCTTCCAAATCATATATCTTAGTTTTCCCTGTTTGAGTCATTTGAAATTATTTGGAATTTGTTTATTGTGATTTGGAATTTATTTTATCACCTGAGTAATGCTCTCTATTTGCGACTAACCTATCTTCAATTCAAAATTCAGAATTCATTATTTCTAATTTGCTTTAACCTTGTCTCCACTCTGAAGATCAGCCGCAGGCGAATTAACGATTTTGTCTCCGGACGATAATCCACTGACCACCTCTATGCGGTCTCCCATTTTTTCACCGAGCAGAATTGCCTTTTCGGTAAGGGCGTCGTTTTTGATAATAAAGACCACTTGGGTTCCGTTCCGTTCAGCTATCGCGCTGAGAGGTATCGTGAGTTTAGGTTTTGCATTCATCTGGCTGTCGCTTACCGCTTCACTCAAAAAAGTCACTTTCGCGCTCATTTCCGGCAGAACTTTATTGTCAATTTCCAAAAATTTTATTTTAGTCAAAATGGTCGCCTTTGCCCGGTCGGCCGTGGGAACGATCTTCCATACTTCGCCGCGATACCGTTTTTCCGGAAATGCATCCAGCGTGATCTCGCAGGGCTGTTGTATCTTAACGCGTTCGATGTTGGATTCTGACACGTCGGCTTCTAATTGCAGCGAGGCCATGTCTGCCATGGTTACGACGTTACCTCGGGAATTAGCACCCGCAGCAAAGGGCGCAACGATCTCACCGACGTCGGCATTCTTGGTCAAAACCGTTCCGTCAAATGGCGCTCGAATCACGGTGTTTTCAATTTGCACCTGTGCGGCATTTATCACCGCTTCAAACGATACCACATTTGCTTTCGCAGAGTTCACGCGGGCGACGGCTGATTTGTATTGGGCCTTCACGATCTCAAAATCCGAATCGGTGATCACCTTCGACTTCCAAAACGACTCGTTTCGTTCATATTCTTTTTGCGCTTGTTCAAAATCCGCTTCGGTCTGTTCTAATTGCGCTTTCGCCGCGACCCAGTTCGCATTAGCTTGAGCCAACTGTGCCTGCACATCGTTGTCTTCCAGACGAGCAATAATTTGGCCATGTTTCACTTTATCGCCTTCCTCGACTCTCAGATAAACCAGCCGCCCTGTTCCTTTTGATGCAACGGATGCTTTGCGCTGTGGAACAATGTATCCGCTTGCGGTCAGTACGCCGCTCGTCTGCCCGGGAAGCATGAGCGAAGCCGTCGTCACGTTCACCGTCTTTGCCGATTGGAACATCGGCGCCAAAAACCAAGCTCCGATCGCACACACGACTAAAACGCCAATGATGACAAACCATTTCGCTTTACGGTTTCCGGAAGGCTCTTCAGAATAATTCGTCTGCCGGTTAATTTTTAGCGATGTTAGATCAACTTTTTCGTTTTGTATGGTCATAGTAATTCTAATTGATTTTTTTGTTACGCTGTAAATTTACATTAAATACTTAAAACAGAAATTGTTTTTCGGTCAACGGTTGTTTTTTAACGGTGAATAGCACACCGGCGAGCCGAATCGCACATATCATTATAATATCAGTTTTTCATTCAAATAATTCAATACGCGATCAACCGTAATTCTCTCTTGCAGCATTGAATCACGTTCACGAACCGTGACAGTCTGGTTCTGCAATGTTTCGCTGTCGATCGTAATACAGAATGGCGTACCAATCTCATCCTGACGCCGGTAGCGTTTGCCAACCGTCGCGCTTTCATCATAAAATACTTTATAATGATTTTTCAGTTCATTATACAGTTTCATAGCGATCTCCGGCATACCGTCTTTTTTAACCAGAGGTAAAACAGCAGCTTTCACGGGCGCAAGCTTGGGATGAAATTTCATCACGGTTCGAACTTCCGTTTTCCCGTCGCCGGTCGGCGCTTCTTCTTCCTGATACGCGTTAACCAAAAACGCCATGAGGCCTCGTGATGCGCCCGCAGAAGTTTCTATGACATACGGAATAAATTTTTCTTTTGTTGAGTCGTCAAAATAGTCCAGATTTTTCCCGCTAAATTCCTGATGCCGACGTAAATCGTAATCAGTTCGATTATGAATTCCCTCAATTTCGCCCCATCCGAAGGGGAAAAGGAATTCTATATCAAATGCCGCTGAAGCATAATGTGCGAGTTTCTCATGTTCGTGGAAATTCAATTTATCCGCGCTCATACCCAAATTGATATACCAATTCTTTCGCTCTTCCTTCCAATAATTAAACCATTCCATATCCGAACCGGGTTTCACGAAAAACTGCATTTCCATTTGTTCGAATTCCCGCGTACGAAACAGAAAATTTTTTGTGTTGATCTCATTTCGAAAGGCCTTCCCGATCTGGGCAATACCGAATGGAACTTTCTGGCGCGAAGAATCTTTCACATTATGAAAATTTACATAAATACCTTGCGCTGTTTCCGGCCTGAGATACACGACGGAACCGGTTTCCTCTAAAGGTCCGATGTAGGATTTGAACATCAGATTAAACTGACGCGCTTCGGTAAATTTTCCTTCCGCCTGACACTTACCGGCTTTACGGCCGGCGTATGCTCTGTTTCCGCAAAGGGATTCCTCGATCTGATCGGCGCGGAAACGCGCTTTACATTCTTTGCAATCCACCATCGGATCGGTGAAATTCTCCACATGTCCGCTGGCTTCCCAAACGCGCGGATGCATGAGAATGGATGCATCAATGCCTTCGATATCATCGCGAAAGGTCATGGCCCGCCACCAGGATTGCTTGACATTATTGAGAAGTTCCACACCTAGCGGGCCGTAATCCCAGCATCCATTGAGACCTCCGTAAATTTCCGATGATTGAAATATAAACCCGCGCCGCTTGCACAGCGATACGATCTTATCCATTAACTCAGTGCCGTTCACTTTCTTGTCAGACATCTTCACTCCAAAAATTGCGTTTTACCAATATAAATGCTATCGACAAACTATTTTCAATTGTATAGATTATTTACTTGAAAATCAATTTCATTTTGGAAGTCAATTCAAAAAATTATAGATTAAACATGCCCGTCTAAATGCGGTTTGGTCACGAACAGATAATCAAGACGTAATTATGAAAAGCTTAAAAATCATTTTCATGGGAACGGCGGAGTTTGCCGTTCCATGCCTCAAAAAACTTTATGAAAGCCCTCATCAAATTGTGGCCGTTGTAACGGCGCCGGATCTTCCGCGCGGCCGCGGACAAAAAGTATCCTTCACGCCGGTCAAGGAATTTGCGATTGAACATAACATTGACGTGATACAACCGGGAGTGGAAAAGGGAAGTTTACGCGATCCGCATTTTATCGAACAACTGAAAACATACGACGCCGATCTTTTTTTGGTCGTTGCGTTCCGCATATTACCGCCGGAAGTTTTCGAATTACCTCCGCTCGGCAGCATCAATTTACACGGCTCGTTATTACCTAAATTCCGCGGCGCGGCGCCTATAAACTGGGCCGTTATTCGCGGTGAAAAAGAAACGGGCGTTACGACCTTTATTATTCAACAAAAAGTTGATACCGGAAATATGATCCTGCAAAAATCACTTTCCATCGGTGAAGACGAAACGGCCGGGGAAGTTCACGACCGCTTATCCGTTCTCGGCGCCGAGACTTTACTAGAAACGGTGGAACTTGTTGCAGCAGGAAACGCGCCGCGTCTGGTTCAGGACGAATCTCTGGTTTCTACCGCTCCGAAAATATTCAAAGAACAGTGCAGGGTCGATTGGAATTTATCCGCATTGGAGATCAAGAATTTTGTACGCGGATTGTCGCCGCATCCTTGCGCCTATTCCGTCATCCATGCCGAACATTTCAAGATATACAAGGTTACTATTGATAACGACAAAACCATTGAACATCAAGCCGCCGGCACTATTGCTGAAATTGACAAGAACGATGGGATTGCGGTTGCGTCCGGCGACAAGAAGCTTGTTTGGATCAAGGAGATTCAGCCTCCTTCAAAAAAGAAAATGAGCGTGCAGGAATTTTTGCGCGGACATGATGTAAGTTCGTGGATAAAGTTTGATTAATTTATCAACTATTCAGCCATTATGATGATTTCCGGTTCCTGAAGTATAAGCAGGAATCACAATGCGGGTCAAGATCAGGAAATACCGTTGTCATTCTGAAATCCTTTCTACTTCTGAAACCTCCTTCATTCACAAAAGATTCTTTCAGAATGACATGAACGGCTATTGAAACGGATGCTGAAGAAATACTTAATTTCTAAATAACACACAGAAATATCATGACACGAAAAAGCATTTCAACCAAGGTCGTTCATGCCGGTGAACGACTGGATCCTCAAACCAAATCGTTGACGACTCCTATTTACCAATCTTCCGTGTTCGGTTTCGAAACGGCCGACGACATGATCGCGGCATTTGAAGGAAAGCCGGACGCGTACATTTATTCGCGGATCGCCAATCCGACTATCGCGGCAGTTGAAAAGAAATTAGCCGAAATAGAAAACGGCGAAGATGCTATTTTGTTTGCAAGCGGATTGGCCGCATCGTATGCGATATTTGCTTCACTAATAAAATCCGGTGATCATATTATTTCCGCCGGCGATATTTACGGCGGCACGGCGACGCAGCTGAAAGAATTTATCCCGAACCTCGGTGTGGAAGTGTCCTTTGTTGACCTGATAAACGATCCTGAGGTCAATATTCAAAAAAATATTCGGCCAAATACCAAATTCGTATTTTTTGAAACACCGACCAATCCGACCATTAAGATTGTTGATATAGAAGCCGTTGTTCGTGCCGTCAAGAAGCGCCAACTTCTGACGGTGATGGATAACACGTTCGCGTCACCGGTTAATCAGCAGCCGCTCTCAATGGGAATTGACATCTCTTATCATAGCGCGACTAAATATTTAGGCGGACATGACGATCTGACGGCGGGCGTTGTAATCGGCAGAGCGGAGATGTTAAAACAAATACGGCGATATCGAACATACGTTGGCGCTTCGATTGATCCGCAAACGGCGTGGCTTCTCGGCCGCGGAATTAAAACGCTTGACGTTCGTATGGAGCGCCAGAATAAGAATGCTCTCGTATTGGCAAAACATCTGTCTACAAACCCAAAAGTCAAGCGCGTATTTTACCCCGGATTGGAATCATCCCCTTATCATGCTACGGCAAAAAAACAAATGAGCGGTTTCGGAGGGATGCTAGCTTTTGAAATTGAATCCGATAGAAACAAAATGAATCTGTTCATAAAAAACCTGGAAATGATAAAACTAATCCCATCCTTAGGCGGTGTTGAAACTACCATATTGATACCGGCTTATTCATCGCATTTTTTTATGACGCCGGAAGAACGAAAAGCGCTTGATATTTCGGTCGGATTGATCCGCGTTAATACCGGGATCGAGTATATTGAGGATATTATAGAGGATTTTGAGAGAGGGCTGCAGGGTATTTAGAAGCGAGTTAGAACAACAAAAAATATTAAACACCAAATGAATAACGACAAAGAGGTTTTCAGTTTTTTATTATGTGTTGCGCGTTATATGTTTATCATTTCTTCTTTAATCCGGTTTTTTTCAACCCCCTAGCCCCTTTTAAAAAGAGGGAATAATACCGGGAACCATAATATTGAATAAAAAAAGCGCCATACTTTGTGTATGACGCTTTTATATTACTTACTTTTGATTACCAATTACTCGTGGGCTAATTCCCATTTCTCCGGAGAGCGCCACAAACTCGAGAGTATCAATTCACGCATCCAGATAAACTCTTTTGGAAGTTTATCATAGAGCTTCGTGAAAAGTTCCTGGTGTCCGTGAATTTCTTCTTTCCATTTTTCCCGATCAACGGACATTACTTTATTGAAATCATCCGGACTATATTTCATCCCAGCCCAGTCAATATCCTCGTATCGCGGCATCCATCCGAGCGGGCTTTCGATTCCAAATGCTTTTCCCTGCACGCGTTCCACGACCCATTTTAATATTCGCATATTTTCTCCATAACCCGGCCACAGGAATTTTCCCTCTTCGTTCTTTCGAAACCAGTTAACGCCGAATATTCTCGGCGGGTTTGGAATATTTCGTCCGAAATTGAGCCAGTGCGTAAAATAATCTGCGGCATGATAGCCCATAAACGGAAGCATCGCGAATGGATCGCGGCGAACATTCCCGGTTGCTCCGGCGGCTGCGGCGGTTGTTTCCGAACCCATAGTCGCGGCAAGATATACGCCGAAGTTCCAATTAACCGCCTGGTAGACCAGCGGAACGGTCGTCGCTCTGCGGCCACCGAATATAAACGCCTTGATTGGAACGCCTTTCGGGTTTTCATAATCCGGATCAATACACGGACATTGAGAAGCCGGTGCAGTAAACCGCGCATTCGCATGGGCCGCGGGCTTGCCTGCGGCAGGATCAAAAGGCTTCCCGTGCCAGTCCGTCAATCCTTCGGGCGCTTTGTCAGTCAGACCTTCCCACCACACATCGCCGTCGGCCGTAAGCGCTACATTCGTAAAAATCGCATTCTTACCAAGAGATGCCATGGCGTTCGGATTAGTCTTCTCATTGGTTCCGGGGGCAACGCCGAAGAAACCGGCTTCAGGATTGATCGCGTAGAGTTGACCGTCAGGTCCTGGTTTAATCCATGCTATGTCGTCGCCAACGGTCGTAATCTTCCACCCTTCAAATTCCTTTGGGGGAATGAGCATGGCGAAATTCGTTTTGCCGCATGCGCTTGGGAAAGCGGCAGCAACGTATGTTTTCTCACCTTTTGGGGGCTGAACTCCCAGAATAAGCATATGTTCCGCCAGCCAACCCTGATCGCGCGCCATGACGGAAGCGATGCGCAATGCAAAACATTTTTTGCCGAGAAGGGCATTTCCGCCGTAACCGCTGCCGTACGACATGATGGATTGCTCTTCGGGAAAATGCACGATATATTTTTCTTTATTGCACGGCCATGTCACATCTTTCTGTCCGGCCGCGAGCGGCGCGCCAACGGAGTGCAGCGCTTTCACAAAATGGCCGTCACCTAAGACTTCAATCACTTTTTTACCCATGCGCGTCATGATGCGCATGTTAACCACTACATATGCAGAATCCGTAATTTCGAAACCGATATGCGCGATTTTCGATCCCAAAGGCCCCATGCTGAACGGAATAATGTACATCGTCCGCCCTTTCATACAGCCATCAAAAAATCCATGCAGCTTCTTTTTCATTTCATTCGGGTCCATCCAATTATTGGTCGGGCCGGCATCGTCTTTGCGTTTGCTGCAGATAAACGTACGATCTTCGACGCGCGCCACATCGCCGGGATCGGAAAAAGCAAGGTAACTGTTTGGCTTCTTCTTCTCATCTAATTTTCTGAACGTACCGCTTTTGACGAGTTCATCGCATAAACGATCGTATTCTTCCTGGCTGCCATCGCACCAGTACACCTTATCGGGTTTACAGAGTTCTGCGGTTTCCTGAACCCAATCCACTAATTTTTTGTTTTTTACATACGGCGGAACTTGCATAATCATTCTCCTTCATTCGGAATAGTAAGTATTTTTTTGAGAAGCAGATCTCAATATCGGTATTAATTAATGCCCTGAAATCGGACACTCCTTGCGGGCACTTGAATGGCTAAAATATAGCCTCTCTAAATTTAAAATGAAAGAAAAAAGGCGGTATACATACCGCCTTTTATTTTGTGAAAAACAGATCAAATGCGCCCTGAATGAAGAGGAAAAATGAACCCTTTATATTTGGGAAAAAATATAAAAAAGGCAACCACCGAAGTGATTGCCTTTAAAAAAAATATTCAGACAATATTATTTAACAACAGGAACCCATACTCCGCCTTCGAGTTTTGCGGTACCTGTGCTTGGAGCGTGACGACTGGCAATTCCAATAAAGCTGTCCGATCTCCCAGTCCTCGGTCATCAACGCGGCCGGCTTACCCTTTGCAACCTCAAAATGGTATGAGAATTTGTAAGGCAATTTCCTGACGTCTCCTTCCCATTTTCATGGGAAGGGATGAGGTTGTCAACCAGCAGAAACTAGGTTTCCGATCTCAGTTTTTATCATATCCAACGTTTTTTCGATATTCTCGTTAACTTCCTCATCACGAATACGCAAAAACGCGATCCCGTATGTTTCAATGATCTCCTGGCGTTCCCCGTCATATTTTCTTGCTTCTTCAGAATCGTCCGTCTACCACAATCGCCAACTTCAATTCCGGGCAATAAAAGTCAAGCACGAACGGGCCGACACTGAATTGTCTTCGAAACTTAAAGCCTTCAAGTCCGCGATCTCTCAGGTTTTGCCAAAGCAGTTTTTCCGCACGGGTCGAACGTTTTCGTAAAGTGCGGCGTTTTTCTTTTTGTGCGTTTTGATTGAATATTTTGCTCATAGGCTTTTGTCTCCAACCTCAACCCTATCCCTTCTCCTTGAAAAGGAGAAGGGAACGTACAAACTAAAATAGTACGTTCCCTCTCCTCAATGAGGAGAGGGACAGGGTGAGGTTCTCTCCTACCCCTCCACGACCTTGATCTCCTCCGCCTTCAGGCCGTACAACTCATACGCCGCTTCGTCGATCATGTGTGCTTTTGTCTCCAGCCTCAACCCTATCCCTTCTCCTTGAAAAGGAGAAGGGAACGTACAAACTAAAACAGTACGTTCCCTCTCCTCAATGAGGAGAGGGACAGGGT